>CAJWHU010000031.1 GCA_913041325.1 uncultured Fidelibacterota bacterium
GACCAGAGTAGCTCCTAAAGCAAGTGAACCTGCAATGAACCATACTGCATCATGGGCATAGGTTAGTGCTATTGTCTTCGGAGCTGTTATACCAAAAAATAATTGCACGAGACCTATGAGTAACGCTACAGCAGGCATTGGAATAGCCTCTGTAGCGAAAAATACTACACAAGTAGCCAGTAGCGCGATAGTCAGCTGAATGTCTTTTGCTTTTTTTGCTAAATCTAATGATGCATCGCCACTAAACAAGTCATTTGCTTTCGATACCATCGAATCTGGAGTGGGCAGAAGAAAACCAATTAAAAAAAATACTAATACACCAATTCCAAACCATTTGAAATCAGTCGTTTTGGCGAAACCGCCACTGTTATTATTGTTTGAATCACTCATAAGTATGTGAAATGTGCCTAATATAAATTATAAAATCAATAGGTCTGATTAATTAATATAGTTTTTTTGATTTGGTTTTGATCAAGTTAATTTAGACTACGCACCGTGAATAATTTTGTAAATATAGTTTTTTTATGCATTATTTCATCAAACTTTGCGTCAGGACAAAGTTCGTTGAAGTATTCATATGATTATTCTACTATAGTACCCGTACCAGATTTATCGTTTTTAAATAAAGTGTATACAGGTCTTGATATACTCGAACAAATGGATTTCAGTTCTTTGAAGGACAAAAATATAGCCATACTAACCAACAGTACAGCGGTAAATAGAAATAGTGAACATCTTTTAGATATTTTAAAACGTAACAGTAGTATCAACGTCTCTTACTTATTGGCAATGGAGCATGGATTATGGAATACAGATGATAAAAGGGCAAAAATGATGGGGCGAGATAATGTAGATCCTGTTCATAATGCACCTATCATTGACCTTTTCAATAAATACGTGTATCCACCACACTGGGTAATGGATAAAATTGATTTAGTTCTGGTTGATTTTCAGATTACCGGGAGTAGATATCCAACTTATTTAGCCACCATGTCTAAGTTGTTTGAATCAGCCTCAGAATTTGATGTTCCAGTTCTAATCTTAGATAGACCAAATCCACTAAGAGGAGACATCATTGATGGTCCCATTCCTCGAACAGGTTATCAATCGTATGAGGCTTATCATTTATTACCCATAAGACACGGGCTCACTCTTGGCGAGGTCTCTCTTATGATTAATGAGATGGGCTGGACTAAGGATTCGAAGAGAATAAAACTGAGTATTATACCAGTAGCGAATTGGAGCAGGGATATGTGGTATGATGAAACTGATTTACCTTGGAAAACACCAATACCCCTCAAAATAAATCATAAATCGCTTTTACTTTACTGCGGTATGGATTTGCTCAGAGGAACAAATTTGAATATGGGTTTTGGGACAGACATGCCATATTCTATCATTGGAGCTCCATGGCTAGAGACCTCTTTCTTATTAGAAAAAATAAATGAGTTGAGTTTACCGGGAGTAGCTTTCAAGGCATTAAAGTACAGACCATTAGGGACAATCTATCAGAATAGAGTGCCGAGATATGATGGACAATCCTGCAGCGGAATTCAACTAATTTTAAAGGACAGAAATCTTTTCAACCCACTCCTCACTGTTACTAGTTTAATGCTTTTAATTGAACAACTTCATCCCCGACATTTTAGGTGGGAAGACGGTAATTATGTTGACAAATTATTTGGTTCTAATGAGCTCACCTTGTTTGCTGCCCAGAAAAAGTCTCCAATCGACTTGGCAGCAATTTGGGCTATGGATGTGTATAAATTTTCAGAGTTCCGTAAGCCCTTCCTTCTATACAAATGAGACCACTATTTTCTATCTATTGCATATTAACATTCTTAGATGGGCAGGTTTTGCCAACTTTGCCAGATAATGTATTTCGAATCTCAGTTGGAGGAAATCTCTCCGAATCTGCTTGGGAAATGAAAGATAGCAAGTTTGGTATGGAGAGTTTGGGTAAAAATTATTTCAATTTTGGCCTCATTGATGATGCTGCTAGATTTTCATCAAATTTTGACCTCTATCATCATGGTTCCATAGATTTAGGAAGCTCAAAGACAATTGAGACATGGCTTAATGAGCTAAATACATACTACGGCTTATCTTTACCTGTTTTTGGTAGTCAGAATATAGACACCACAAAAAAATACTTTCCAAGCGGTGTATTTTCAGAAAAGCGTCGTAAAGAAGTTATAAGTAGAGATATTAAAATAAGCTATGGCATGTCGAACGATGTGACATTACATCTTGAGGTGCCTTTTCTTCAGAAATATAGTCTTGAACAAAAATTTTACGACTACTCTATTGGAAAAATAGATGGAATACAACCACTACTCACCTACCATCAAGATAATAGAGATGGGCTATTGCAGTTTATAAACTCAAATAATTTTAACATTTTAAATAGAGGTGAAAGAGATACCCTTAAGATGATATATGACATGATCTATACTGAGGGTGGAAAGTATTCTGTAGACTGGGCTTTTCATTCTAAAGATGATCCTTTAAATAATTTATTAATTGGTCAAAAATTTAGCCCTCCTGGCTTGCAGGGAATAGATTCTGTATCTATTGATGATTTAGTTTCCTACTATTACCCTGCAAAAAAAATAGGTTCAGGCATTGATGATGTTACAATAGGTGCAACATTTCTTTTAATTGGAAAACCCTCCTGGGCTATCAATGGAGTGGGTGATGCATTATATGGTAAATTCTACATTAATATTCCATTTGGTCAGGCAATATCTCAATTTTTAAGTGATGGAGAAAAGCAATTTAGCCAAGCGAAGATTGGTTCAGGCGTTATGAGGTATTCTGTTGGTGTATATGGTAATAAAAATATCTCAGCGAGAAGATACTATCGTATGTTTTTCGATGGAAGTTTACAATTTAGTACGTTCAATACGTTTAATACACCAGTAGCGCTGTTCTCTGGCAAACATACTCATCCTGATTCAATTCTAAACAATATTGGGAATACCTATAAGTACGATATGGGAACCGGTCTTCGAATTAATACAGGATTTGATATTGATATTTTAAAAAACAGGCTTCTTCTTCGAAGTCAAATAACTATTAATTACAAGGGTGAAGATAATTATGTTTCTAAAATGCCAGAGTGGGATGCTTGGATGGAAGAGTACGCAGGTAATATGCCATACTTTAGTAAGGTAGAACTTGGATGTGAAATGCTATTTTTAAACTCACTCTCCAGTGAGCGATTTGGTCCATATCCATTTGACCTGAGTGCAGGTTTCAAATCAACATTATCAGCAAACAATACATATTCAGATTTTGTGCTGTATTCAACACTTAGTACATACTATCAATCTTGGTGACTCGCTCATTATGAGAAAAAGAAAAGAAATTATATCATGGGCATTTTACGACTGGGCTAACTCAGCGTACTCCACTACGGTGATGGCAGGATTTTTCCCTCTATTTTTTGAAAAATTCTGGTCCAATCCTGAAGATGTCATCCAAAGTACCTACCAGTTAGGTATTGCTAATTCAATCTCTAGTGTTGTTATTGCACTGCTAGCCCCAGTATTAGGTGCATTTGCTGATCGAGGCTCACTGAAAAAGAAATTATTAATTACATTTGCTTTTTTAGGTTCAATTATGACAGGAGCATTATGGTTTGTTGGTAAAGGTAATTGGGAGTTAGCGGTTTTTTTCTATGTAATGGCTACTATTGGTTTTATGGCAGGAAATGTTTTTTATGACTCACTTCTTCCTGCTGTTGCCAAAAGAAGCGAGTTTGATTATGTATCGTCTCTCGGATATTCACTCGGATATCTCGGCGGCGGACTATTGTTTATGGTAAATGTGCTTATGTACTTATATCCACAATCGTTTGGTATACCTGACGCAACAGTTGCTATAAGATTATCATTTGTCTCAGTTGCTATCTGGTGGACTATCTTTTCTTTACCAATATTATTATTTTTACCTGAGCCCTCTAAGCATAATGATTTACCTATTAAAGAAGTCATTCTTGGTGGCTTTGAACAATTGAAGGAGACGTATAAAAACATAAGAGAAATGAAAATCATTGGCACATTTCTTTTGGCATTCTGGCTTTATGAAGATGGGGTTGCTACTATCGTAAGAATGGCTGGTAAAATTGCTTCGTCGCTTGGTTTTGCCGCTGGAGATATTATTACCGCAATTTTATTAGTGCAATTCATAGGATTTCCTGCTTCACTTGCATATAGCTGGTTTGGTGAAAAAATTGGTACAAAAAATGCTGTTCTTGTAGCAATAATGGGATATGGAATTATTACTCTAATGGGTTATCTTATGACTGATATTATACACTTTTACATTCTTGCTACATTAATTGGATTATTCCAAGGCGGTATTCAATCGCTAAGCAGGAGTCTTTTCACAAGGCTGGTTCCCAAGAACAAAGAAGCTGAATTCTTTGGGTTTTATAATATGCTTGGGAAATTTGCAGCAGTAATAGGACCAATATTAGTTGGCTGGATCACACTATACACAGGCAACGCTAGAACAGGTATATTATCTATTGTGGTATTATTCCTATTAGGAGGTTTTCTATTGATGCGAGTAGATTTTGAAAAAGGAGAGTTAATTGCCAATGAATTCAATAGAAATTAGATAACTAAAACTATTGATTTAGAAATAATTTGTATTTTAAATTATAGCAGAATCTGCCCCGTTGATGTGGCGTGCTCTTCAGGGAAAACAGTTTTTTCCGAGGGTTTTTCAACGGGGCATTTTCATTTAGTGCACACGTTATTTTTCTTGGATAAATATTTGGTTTTTATATGAGCTCATCAGTTATAAAGTATTCTCAGTTAGTGATGCCTCAAGATGCGAATGTTTTGGGGACGTTGTTTGGGGGCCAGATGGTATCTTGGATGGATATTTCAGCTTCAAAAGCAGTCCATCGCTTTCTAAAAGGAACTAACGCCGATGCGGCTTTAACAAGGGCTATTGATGCAATCGAGTTTAAACAACCTGTTCATGTTGGTGATTGGGTCAACTTTGAGGCAAAAATTATTTCGACTGGTAATTCCTCAATAGTTATTCAAATTGATGCCTATAAAGAAACAAAGAAACATGAAAAGCTGTTAGCTTGTACTGCGAAATTCACATTTGTCTCTGTGCGGCGATTGAGTGAGGGGCAATATAAAAAAATTAATCACAATAAGACATTGTAGGACACGCAAATGGTAAATGCTTATCCTCCAAAAAAGAATGTATCCAATAGTCGTATCGCTTCCATAGAGTCATACAGGATGTTGTACAAACAATCTATAGAAAATCCTGAAAAGTTCTGGGGAGAGATTGCCGAAAGGTTAGACTGGTACACCAAGTGGAACAGTGTTAGAGATGTTGATTTTCGATCTGGTAAAATTAAATGGTTTTCAGGGGGAATATTAAATGCCTCTTACAACTGTATTGACAGGCATGTAGAAAATGGATTTGGAGATGATACCGCAATAATATGGGAGGGTAATGACCCAAACCAGTCAAAAAAATATTCATACAATGAATTATTAAAAGAGGTATCACAACTCTCAAACGCACTAAAAGAACTAGGCGTTGGTAAAGGTGATAGGGTTTGTATTTACTTACAAATGATACCTGAGCTCGCAATATCTGCTCTAGCCTGCGCACGTATAGGTGCTGTACACTCGATTGTTTTTGGAGCTTTCTCAAGTGATTCACTTCGAGAAAGAATAAACGATTCAGAATGTAAAATTTTAATTACTCAGGATACTGGTGTGCGTGGTTTAAAAAAGAATATACCAATGAAGATAAATGCTGATAATGCACTGAGGGATACTCCGTCAATCGAAAGTGTAATTGTTGTTAGGAGAACCGGTGAGCCAGTAAAGATGCACCAAACAAGAGATCTTTGGTGGCATGAGGCAATTTCAGGCGTCGACTCAACCTGTAGTCCTGAGATGATGGAATCTGAAGACCCGCTTTTTATACTCTACACATCTGGGTCTACTGGAAAACCAAAAGGCGTTTTGCATACAACTGGGGGCTACTTAACATATGTTTCAACTACCCATGAATTTGTATTTGATTACAACCCAGGCGACATATACTGGTGTACAGCTGATTTAGGCTGGATTACTGGGCATTCCTATATTATATACGGCCCTTTGTCAAACAGGGCCACAACCCTAATGTTTGAAGGAGTACCGAACTATCCTGATTTTGGTAGATTCTGGGATGTCATTGATAAGCACGGTGTTAATCAATTCTATACCGCACCCACAGCACTAAGAGCGCTAATGAAAGAGGGTAATAAGTGGGTTCAAACCAGAGACCTAAGCTCATTAAAACTGCTTGGCTCCGTGGGCGAGCCTATCAAAGAACAAGAGTGGAAATGGTATTACGAAATAATAGGCAAAAAAAAATGTCCCATAATGGATACCTGGTGGCAAACTGAAACGGGAGGAATTTTGATCACCCCATTACCTGGTGCTATTCCAACTAAGCCTGGCTCTGCAACATTACCATTTTTTGGTATTGAGCCGGTGTTATTGACAGAAAATGGAGATGAAATCAAAGGTAACGATGTTTCTGGCTTACTTGCGATAAAGTCTGGTTGGCCAGGGCAGATGCGTACAATTTATGGGGACCATAATAGGTTTATGGAAGTTTACTTTTCTGATTTCCCTGGATACTATTTTACAGGCGACGGTGCCAGAAGAGACAAGGAAGGTTACTATTACATAACAGGAAGAGTTGACGATATATTAAATGTCTCTGGCCATAGAATTGGTACCGCAGAGGTTGAGGGTGCAATAGGTAAAGCCAGTGGGGTCGCAGAGGCCGCTATTGTTGGTTACCCACATGAAATTAAAGGTCAGGGTATCTATGCGTTTGTGACCTTAATGTCCGATCAAAATTTTTCTGAAAAAATAAATGATGGAATAATAAAGTCAGTTGTCCAACAGATTGGTCCGCATGCCAAGCCTGATAAAATTCAGTACACCTTGGCATTGCCAAAAACAAGGTCAGGTAAAATAATGAGAAGAATTCTAAGAAAAATCGCTGAGGGTAATTTCAAAGATATTGGAGACACATCGACCTTAGCTGACCCTGAAATTGTTAACCACTTGATTGACGGGATTCAGTAAACTTTTTATTGATATCTCTTACTCTTTGGGTCAATATTTTCATTATCTCCCTCATAATTTCTGGCTTGCTAGCCATAAGCTCATAGAAGCTTTCTTGATCAATTTTTAAGAGCACTGAATCCTCCATCGCTATTGCTCCTGCTGAGCGAGGTTGTTGATCAAGCAAAGACATCTCGCCTATGCATTGGCCTTTTTCAAGCATTGCAATTGATTGACCTTCATTAGTTATACTTATTTTACCTGAGAGTATAATAAACATTGAATCACCAAAATCGCCTTCCTGAAAAATCTTATAATTTTTGTAGCACTGTATTTCCGATGTTAACTGCGCTATTTTTGATAGGACATTACCAGGTATATTTTTAAATAGATTAACAGACTTTAATTGTATTGTTTTTTCTAATACTGAATACATTTTTGAATTCCCCTTCTGGATATTTTTCAAATTAAAAAAGTATTTACTGATATGTTTTTTTTCTGATATGCTAAAAAAATCAAAATCTATATGGTTTTCGATACTAGCTTCATTTTTTAAATCTTTAAGAAGTGAAAAATTATTTTTTTGAATGATGTATTGCAAAGAAATGTTTGTTTTCCACTTATGAGGACTTTTTAACCAAGACAACAGCATGGTCTCACTTGATAAAATATCACTTCCATAAATGTCTTTTGCATTTTTAACTGGATTCGCCTCAGGATCTATTAGTGGGATGACTAATTTTTTGTTTTCTTTTGAGAAAGTAGAATCAATTAGTTCAATCACCAGCGGAACCATATTTGGATCTCTGGACTCAACGTATCTTATATAAGTTTCTAGTGGAACATCTGAATTTTCTAGAGTTCCAAGTTTAATGATAATCCTGGAAAGAAATTTCAGGTCATTTTTTATGTGATCATTTATCAAAATCCCGTCGTAATCATTGGCAATTTCATTTGAAAAATAGTGCAAATGGTATGATCGTTTTGAGAGCTCTTGAATTAAACTTTCAATTTTTCTTATCTCCTCATCTGTAATTTGGCGAGATTTATATATTTTGATAAGTGCATCGCTACATTCACCCAAAATAGCTAAATCTGGGTCATTCATCTTTGAAATAATTGTTTTTATAGCAATTTCTTTGTTGAAATGATGAAGGATTTTTAGTATTCCAATTACAACAGTTTTACTTGTATCCTCTGAAGCTAATTTATCAATTAGCTTTTTTTGTGAGATTAATTGCGGATAAGATAATAAAGTCCTTTCTGCATTCCTCTTTAGCATTGGGTCACCCAAAAAATTGATCACTTGATCTAGATGATCTATTTTAGGATCTGAAGCTATAATTTTTAATGATTCATTTTGAATTTCATAGGTGCCAGATTTAAGGAAAGAGTTGATTTCACTGGTACTAAAAATATTTGCAGAATTTTTAGCATATTTTATCAACTTTGCTATCTGGTTTTCATCTCCAGATGAAAGAATTTGGTCTATAATTTTTTTTGCCTTGTTTTTATCAGAATTAATTTTAGCGTAGCCTATAGCAGCAGAAGCTAATATTGAAGAATCACTGGATTCTAGATGGGCTTCTATTATGCTCTTGACTCCTGGAATGTTCCTTCTGACGCAGCATGTAATCAATTCTGGCGTAATTACGCTTGCGTTTTTGAGCTCGCGAACAAGTAACTCATTTGAAATTATATCCTCGTTGCCTTGACTAAGTTTAATGATCTCGCGTTTTACAGGGTATGTACCTTTTTCAAAAAGGGAAACTATTTTTTCGTGCCATGGTGATAATGGCATCTTTGATATGAGATCTAATGCAAAAATTTGTTTAAACTCATTTCCACTGTCCAGTGCTTCCTCAAGTGTATTTAATGTGTTTACCTCCTGAAAGTCAAATTTCACTTCATCCAGGTTAAGCTGTCTGTTTTCAATAGATTTTATTATTTCTGTTACATATCCTGTATTAATGTTAAATAAATTCCATATCCAATAGATTGCTATCAATAGGACTGGTATGCTTAGTATGTATATTCTCGATTCCGGTACAAACCCCAGTGCTATTAGAATAAATATCAAAAAACCAGCCAGACCCTCTGCAACTGATTTTGCTGTGCCGTCAATGCTAGGCTTTAAAAAGTTCCTTTTTTCATTGGGTAGCGGGAGCCAAAGAATTTCTTTCACTGCATTGTATATTGAAAACTTAAACACTTGATCTGAGAATTTTGAAAATAATATCGCTGATAAAGAACCTAATGCTGCAAATCCAACTGAACCTATAGAAATTGCTGCGGGAAGTATAATTAATCCTGTAAGTATGCCATACCTCGTTAAAACAAATGGAGAAAAAACCGCCTGCATAAACAATGTAGCTGCTCCAGTGTACATATAATAGGATCCAAAAAAGTTGACAAGTTCATTTTGATCTGGAAAAGTATTCACAGCATATATTTTAAATTGGTAGTCAATTATCTTTGTCACAAACGCTGAGCATATTACCATGATCGCTATTGATTTTAGGTAATTATCAAAGACTGGTTTTTGTTTTGATTTACTATTTATTTGATCAGATTTTAATGTTAAATCTTTTTTTACAAATTGATGTAAAAATTGAGAGATCAAAATACTGAGACCAAGGAAAATCAATGTCAAAAATAATAAGCTATCAGAACCAAATTTTTGCGTAAAGGGTTTAATACAATATCCTGAAGCAATAACTGCCAATGACCCTCCAGATATTATTAATGGAAATATTCTTTTTGCCTGTCGAGGGTTTAAAATACGGCCAGCGAGTATCCAAAATTGTATCACTGAAAAAATGATAATTATCTCCATCCATATATAGAAAAAGGGAATTAACCAGTCCAAAACCTCGTAATTGAATAATACGAGACTTAGCGCGAATACTAAACCCATAAGATTTGCGACTTTGAGTTCGTCCAAGCCGTCAGACATGCGTCTGTGTAATCGTATTATGAATGGCACCAATATGGCTATAAGAACATACATTAATGGAAGATATGTTCTGTCAAAGTTTAAAAGAAATACCGAGTCTCGAACTGTTGACCCTGTAATTATAACAGCAGTGATGCTGAAGAACATCGAAAAAAGTATGAGAAAGACTTTCAGTTCTTTATATTTTAATCTAGAGACCCACATTATTGAATAAAGTTAGAATGAAGAAATATGCAATGAAACAGACATTATAGTTGTGTTAGAATTGTAACATTTAATTAATTTCAAACATAATTTAGTAGAAAAAAGGAACTTATATGTCTTATTTAAAAAGCGTTGAATTTTTTGACGGCAGCTGGGAAAGTGATAAATCTGATTTAATTGTAGTAGGAATTTATCGAGACAAATCGTTTACTGAAATGGCAACAAAGATTAGCAATAGTCATGAAAATGTTTTTAAAGATGCAGTTTCAAGCGGTGACATAACGGGCAAGGTAGGAGACCGAAATATTTTCTATGCTGGCGGCAAGAGAATATTATTGGTTGGTCTTGGCCAAAAGAAAAAGTTTGATTCAGAAAAGATGCGTCTTGTCGCAGGTGAGGTTTCAAAATTAGCGAAGGAAAAAGAAATATTAAGTTTGACAGTTGAAGCTTTTTCAAACGATGCAGAACTAAATATGGCGCTTGGAGAGGGACTTGTGCTTGGTAGTTATCACTTTACCGGCTACGCTGATAAAAAGAAAAAGGAATTCCAAATATCAACTGTTGCTGTAGCGGGTTCTTATCAAAAAGATGCAATTTTAGTCGGCGCTTCAAATGCGATCGCCGTTTGTTATGCTCGTGATTTAGGGAACCATCCAGCTAATATCGCAACACCAAGTAAGCTAGAGGCGTCAGCAAGAGAGATAGCATCTTCAAGTGGAATGAATATTAAGGTTATGGAGCGGGAAGAGTTTACCGAAATTGGCATGGGTGGACTAGCAGGTGTTGCACAAGGCACAGACGAGCCACCAAAATTTATTGTAATCGAATATATGAATGGTGGCGATAAAAAGCCAAAAATTCTTGTCGGAAAAGGTCTTACATTTGATTCGGGGGGTATATCCATTAAACCAGCAGCAAAAATGGATGAAATGAAATATGACATGTGTGGCGCGGCACTTGTTTTAGGTGTTTTTAAAGGATTGTCATTGCTTAACCCTAAAATAAATGTCGTTGGTATAATTCCGTCAACGGAAAATCTAAGTGGTTCAAAAGCTTACAAGCCCGGTGATGTTTTAACTGCTTACAATGGGAAAACTATTGAGGTTTTAAACACCGATGCAGAGGGAAGGTTAATTCTTGCGGATGGATTGTCCTATGCATCAAAGCACTATGATCCCGAATACATACTCGACTTTGCTACATTAACTGGAGCCGTCTTGGTGGCATTAGGTCATATAGCTACAGGTGTAATGGGTACCAATAGAGAACTTTTGAATCGCGTTTTTGAGGCCTCGGAAAAAACCGTTGAGAAGGTTTGGGAACTTCCTCTGTGGCCTGAGTATTGTAAACAAATAAAAAGCGATATCGCTGATGTAAAGAACATGGGCGCTCCAATGCAAGCAGGTACCATTGCAGCAGGAGCATTTTTAAAAGAATTCGTTGATGAGAAAATACCTTGGGTTCATTTTGATATTGCGGGAACTGCTTGGGGCGCAAAACCAAATAGTATTACCCCTAAAAGCAGTGCGACTGGATGGGGTGTGAGGTTAGTTTTAGAAATGTTAACCAACTAATTAACAATGTGAAAGGGAAAACTCTTTTTCGCTGTATAGTATTCAGTTATTCTATTTCATATTGTGGAACACCCATTGTCATAGATGGGTTGTTCAGCGATTGGAATGATGTTTCATCACACATAGATCCTGAAGGCGATTGTTTTAATAGTGATTTTAAAGATATTAAAATCACAAATGATAGTGAATTTCTATTTGTTTACATCGACTTTTACCATGGTGAATTTTTAATGCAAGATTGGAATGATTTTCACCTTTATATTGACGTAGACAATGACCATCTCACTGGACACCAAGCAAACGGTGTAGGCGCTGAATTAGTTTGGAACTTTGGTAATCGCTCAGGGTACTTTATGATTAACGACCAGCAAATACCGATTATGCAAAATGATATAAAACTTCGTGTTGCGCCCACAATTACATCAAGAGAATTTGAAATTGCCATAGGGCTAGATTCGCCAGGTTTAACTTTAGATGGCGATCAGCAGTTTTCAAACGGTAAAATAGTATTGTCGGAGGTAAATGGTGGCGGTGATTATATCCCAGATGATGAAGGAGGACTTAACTTTATAGTCTCAGATGATGACCAGACTCTTTTTGAGCCCATTTCTATTGAAAGATATGATGAAAACAACATTAGAGTTCTATCGTACAACACTCTCAACAATGGAATAATCGATATAGACAGACAAGAATCTTTTAAAAGAATCATAAAAGCACTTGACCCAGATGTCATTGCGCTACAAGAGCATAGTGAATGGGATCAAGTTGGTGGTATAATTGAGTCGTGGTTTCCCAATCAACAATGGCATAAAAGCTGGACATATCGTGATCTGGTAATACTTTCTCGTTTTCAAATTATACAAGATGCGAGTATGATTAGCTCAGAGCGAACGATGGTAGCGGAGTTAGATACGGAAGAGCATCTTGGTAGTAACTTATTAATCTTTAATTCTCACTTATCTTGCTGCAGCAATAATGACCTGCGCCAAGATCAGGTAGATGAGTTTTCTGGATCTTGGAGAGATTGGATGCTTAATGGTGATGGGCCGTTTCAGATTGAAGTCGGTGCACCTTTCATTCATGTTGGAGATTTTAATTTTGTTGGTTATCGAGAACAAGTCGAAACATTGAGAGATGGTAATATCGTTGATGAGAGTCAATTTGGTAATGATTTTTCTCCAGATTGGGATTTTACCAATATTGCGGAGACATTTCCACAGCATACTCACAAGCGTATGGGTTATACTTGGCGCAATGATGAGTCGTCTTTCAACCCTGGTAAACTAGATTATATTTTCTATTCAGATGCAACAATTACTACTGGGAATCAGTTTATACTAAACTCATTAGCATTAGATGAACTAACACTTGAACATTACGGAATTGAGCAGAATGATACTAAAAATGCATCAGATCACCTACCACTTATCATTGATATAGCGTCAACAAATAACTTGGGTACTAAAGGTTTTGAAACAATCCCACAATCATTTGCTAAATACTCAAA
>CAJWHU010000032.1 GCA_913041325.1 uncultured Fidelibacterota bacterium
CTGCGTACTAGAAATATCACTATGTCCTAACAAAGCTTGTACAAAGCGCAGATCTGCATCGTTTTTTAGCAAATCAGTAGCAAAGGAGTGTCGCAGCATGTGAGGGCTTACTTTTGCGCCAATAAAATCTCTGAAATTCTTTACTAATGAGGGATAAAGTAATGGCTGTCCTTTTTTATTTAGAAAAATATAATTGTTTTTTCTTTTAGGAATGATTAGCGGCCTAATTTTTTGAACATACTCATTGGTATGAAATAGTTTTACCTGAGTTTGAGATAAAAAATCAAGTCTCAGTCTGCATATATCTTTCAAAAATAGATAGGGGCATTTTTCTAGTAACTCAATGATTGCCTGTGTTTGAATTTCTTCTCCTGTATCTAAATTATTCGGGAATGTGATTGACTTTAGAATCTGTTTATTTTTTAACTTAGATTCAATAAAATGTTTTTCCAGGATGTTATAAATCATCATTCTAGTAAGCTTTAAACCAGTATTGCTTGTGAACACATAATCTGTTTTTTTTTGATTAGAAATATTTCGTTTATTATCTAAATATTCAATGAGATATCGCTTAGCTGCTCCCATGAGAGGTAATAGCCGCTCTTTTGATCCTTTCCCTATTACTCTTAAAAGTTCATCATCCAAAAATATATTAGAATTATTTAATTCACAGAGCTCAGTTACCCTCAGCCCG
This sequence comes from uncultured Fidelibacterota bacterium, assembly GCA_913041325.1. Next base: position 695 of record CAJWHU010000032.1, read on the forward strand.
CAAGAGTACAGCATTTCTATGATCGCTTTATCTCTCAAGTAAAATTTTGATTCTTTTTGCATTGAAGTTATCATTGTTACAATTTCATCTTTTTCAATTGTTACAGGAAGTTTTTTTTGAATTTTCGGAGAGCTTATGTGGAGGGAGGGATTTTCGCTCAAAATAGATTGCTGAATTAGATGCTTATGAAATGAACGTATTGAGGAGATAATAATTGATATACTAGATGGTGCTAGACTTTTTTTATTTAGTTTGGAAATATACTCCTTAATATCATTCACCTTAACTTGTTCTAATGACTCAAATTTTCTACTTATCAAGAAAGCTAAATAATCATTTAAATGTTTTTTATATGCAGATAATGTATGAGGAGAGACATTATTTTCAATTAAAACCAACAAGTAGTCCTCGAGGTGTTTAGTCATCATATTCATTTGATATACCATTTTCAACTAATCCGCAAATTATTTGACCTATCATAATATGAGACTCTTGAATTCTTTGGGTATCGTTGCTTGGCACGCAAACTACAACGTCTGACATTTCAGTCGATAGGCTTCCGGAATTGCCTGTAAATAAAATAGTATTGATGCGTTTATATTTCGCTTGCTTTATTGCTGAGATAACATTGGGAGATTTGCCACTTGTGGAAATAGCAACTAAAACATCTCCTTCTAAACCGATGCCTTGAATCTGTCTAGAAAATACTGATTCAAAATCTGTGTCGTTTGACCATGCAGTAATAAATGAAGTATCTGTAGTTAATGCTATCGATGGAATTGGTCTTCTATTTTGATCTGTCATACCACCCATAAATTCTGTGGATAAATGTTGTGCGTCTGCAGCACTACCACCATTCCCGCACCATAAAACCTTTCCCCCATTTAGAACACATCTAATAATTAGTTTAGCAGCCTTTTCTATGTCATCAATAGATTTTTCTATTAAGTCATTTTTTACTTTTATACTTTCTTGTATATCTGATTTTATTGAATCTCTCATCACTTTATTCGTTAATATGAATTGCATCTGCAAATTCTTTCATTTTTTGAGGTTCGCCTTCAATTACACTGCCTGTTACCACTATTGAAGCCCCCGCGCATACGATTTTTCTAGCTTTTCTTGGACTAGTAATCCCACCGCCGACTATCAGAGGTACATCAATCTCGTCACTTACTCTTTGTATAAGAGGGATTTCAACTGATTTGGAAGCTCCACTTCCTGACTCTAAATAAATAAGCTTCATGCCTAGATATTGCCCAGCAAGGGCATGGGAGATGATTACATCAATTTTTTCCATCGGTATCGATTGTGTGCCACTTATAATTTCAACAGCACTTCGAGCGCCTCCATCTACTAATATATAACCTGTAGATATTGCCTCAATGCACAGGTCTTTGATCACAGGAGCGGCAACGACCTGTTCACCAATCAAGTAATGTGGGTTTCTTCCAGAAATAAAAGATAGAAATAGGATTGCATCATAGTATGAACTCAATTGAGACGCACCACCCGGAAATAGAACTACGGGGATTTTTGAGATGGATTTTATTGTTTTTACTCTATCAGCAGATTTAGAGTCCATCATTAGGCTTCCACCTATAAAAAGAGCATCTACATTTGATTCATTGGCTAATTCGACTCTCTCAATTATGGTTTCTTCAAGTGGTCTATCTGGATCGATTAAGACAACATAAGCCGCACCTTTTTTTTTGATGATTTTAATCAGTTTTTCATAAACCATTGTCACTCAATAAACTTGCTATAGGAACTAGAATTCATCAATTTGTTTTTATCCTCATTATTAGTAGTTCTAATTTTAATTATCCATCCAGATTCATAAGGATCATCGTTTACTAGATCAGGATTTTTCTCTAGTTCTAAATTTAGTTCTATAATTTGGCCAGATAATGGAGAATAAAGTTCTGAAACAGTTTTCACAGCTTCAACTTCTCCAAATACATCTCCAACACTAAAAATTTCGCCAACCTTCGGGAACTCAATGTATATTATATCTCCTAGTTGTGTTTGTGCATAGTCTGTAATACCTATGATTGCTTCGTTTTCATCAGTAAAGCGCACCCACTCATGCTCTTCTGAGTAATACAAATTTTCTGGATTATTCATGATTAGCCTCCTGCCTGATCATTGTTTTCAAAGCTAAAATTTTCCAAGAATCCTGTATCAAAATCACCAGATTTGAACTTTGCATCTCTCATTATAGCCATTTGGTATGGTATTGTAGTTTTTGGTCCATCAATAATTGTTTCCTCCAAAGCTCTTTGCATACGTGTTACTGCTCTTGATCTATTTTTTGCATGTACAATAATTTTTCCAATCATTGAATCATAGTGAGTTGGAATAATGTAGCCAGCATACGCATGAGAATCTACCCTAACTCCTTTACCCCCTGGCATATGAAAGTTTTTAATCTTTCCTGGGAATGGCATAAAATTATTTGAGGGGTCTTCAGCATTAATTCTACACTCGATTGAGTGCCCTCTTAATTTAAAATCATTCAGAATGGGACACTTTTCCCCAGCGTGCATTTTAATTTGTTGTTTAATCAGATCTATGCCTGTAACCATCTCCGTGACGGGATGCTCCACTTGAATTCTTGTATTCATTTCCATAAAGTAAAAGTTTTTATCAGCATCCATTAAAAATTCTATTGTTCCTACACCAACATAGTTAACTGATTTCGCTCCAGCGACAGCGGCACTGCCAATTTTTTTTCGCGTAGCTACGTCCACAAGTGGGGATGGGGATTCCTCAATTAACTTTTGATGCCTTCTTTGTATGGAGCATTCTCTTTCTCCAAGGTGAATTGCATTCCCATGTGAGTCAGCTAGTATCTGTACTTCAATATGCCTAGGATTTTGAATAAATTTTTCGATGTATATGTCCCCATTACCAAAAGAGGTAACTGCTTCCTGATTTGCAGATTTAAAAGCCGGTATTACCTCTGAGGACTTTTTCACTAGCCTCATGCCACGACCTCCCCCTCCGGCGGAAGCTTTTAACATCACAGGGTATCCCATTTTTTCCGCCTTTGCTAATGCATCCTCGGGACCCTGTAATATTCCATCTCCGCCAGGAATAACAGGTACCCCGGCATTTTTCATTGTACGTTTTGCCTTAGCTTTATTACCCATTGAATCGATGATATCCGCATTTGGCCCTAGAAAGGCGAAACCGTTGTTTTGACATATTTGCGAAAATTGAGCAGATTCAGATAAAAAACCGTAACCTGGATGAATAGCATCTGAACCTGTTATTTCACATGCTGCAATGATGTTAGGAATATTAAGATAGCTATCCTTACTGGGAGCTGGTCCTATGCAAACTGCCTCATCAGCAAATTTCACATGCAATGAATCCTCATCAACTGTGGAGTATACTGCCACAGTTTTTATATTCATTTCATGGCAGGCTCTGATTATCCTGAGGGCAATCTCTCCTCGATTAGCGATGAGTACTTTCTTAAACATTCTTTGATCAAGTAGGACTAATTATAAATAGTGGCTGGTTGTATTCGACCGGCTCCCCGTTTTTAACTTTAATTTCAACAATTGTTCCATCATATTCAGATTCAATTTCATTCATGATTTTCATAGCTTCAACTATACATAAAACTTCACCTTTGGAGACTTTATCACCGACTTTAACAAAATTATCATCTTCGGGTGTTGGGGCTGAATAGAAAGTCCCTGGCATTGGTGATAGAAGCTCTTCAACATTTTCTTCATTGGGATCAGGGCTAATTTTATCTTTAACGACCTCTTCTTCCTCTTTTGAATGGGAGGTGGCAACATTAGTTAGTGTAGCTGGATTAATATTGCTGTGAGACACTGAGCTAGGTTGTTTTGAAACACGATATTTTTTACCCCAAAAACTAATTTCAATCTCATTAACACTTGAATTTTCTAAAATATAGATAATTTCTTTCAGTTTATCTTGCCACATGAGATTTCCCTCTATATTTACTACTTAAACCGCTCAACATAATCTCCTGTTCTAGTATCTACTTTGACTTTGTCCCCTTCATTTACAAAAAGTGGAACATTTAATTTTAAACCAGTTTCAAGAACAGCAGGTTTACTTGCTCCAGTTGCAGTATTTCCCTTATACCCTGGTTCTGTTTCATTTATTTCAAGTACCACATGAGACGGTAGGCGCACGTTTAATATTTCATCTCCATCGAACAAGAGATCTACATCAAGACCTGGGATTAAAAAATTTTTGGTATCACCAATAAGCTTAGAATCAATATGGAGTTGTTCAAAATTTTCATTATCCATAAATACAAAGGATTCTTTATCTAAGTACAAATACTGCATTGGTTTGGCTTCCACTCTTATAAATTCAATTTTATGACCTGCATTAAATGTTTCATCTATAGTTTTGCCAGATTTTATATCTTTTAACTTGGTCCTAACGAATGCTCCACCCTTGCCTGGCTTAACATGTTGAAATTCGACTATTTTCATCCTTTTACTTTTATGAATTATAACGGAACCATTTTTAATATCAGCAGTTGTTGCCATTCAAAACCCCAAATTGCTTTATTGATAATTAGTTTAAATTAATTATAATCTCAGTCTTATCACTATAATATATCTATAAAAGTTTCAATCGTATTTTTATGGGTGCGTATTTTTGCTGCATCAGGAATTACACGAGCATATTTTACCTTATCCGCTTCGGACAGGAATTGCACCAGATCTGAAAATACATCATCGTCAATTGGAAAAATTTTTTTGGAAGAAATAATTTCTTGAGTTGTCATTTCCAAAGTTCGAATATAGAATTTATTTTCTAAAAACTCTCTGATTATGTGAGATAATTGAAAGTAATAATCTTTGGCAAGCATAGAACTATCCAAATTTTTTAATCTATTAATGGCTCTCTCATTTGGATCTTCCGTGTAGCCATAATTGGCTTTTATAATTCTAGGCTTATCCCTCTTTTTCCAAACTAGTACAATGAGCCCCGATATAATGATTAAGGCAGTTACATATAGAAATGTTTTTAACGGAAATAGAGGTTTAACTGGAATAGGGCTTTTTATATCTTGGAATTCCGATATATTAAGATTCTCCAATATCGATAATACAAAAAAATATATCGGTTCGACTTCGAGATTATAGCTACCTGTTTTTGAATCATCAAAAATTTTTGCAGAATAACTTGGTGTTTGAAATTTACCTGTATCCCAAGCTACGATCTCGAATTCAACTCCAATTTGCCGGCCTGAATTTTGATCCGTTATTTGTTTAAAAGATGTAATATCAAGAAGCTCATTTGCAATATTGATCCCTGGAAATTCAACCCTTTCATTTTTACCAGCCTCAACAAAAATTCTCCAACTTATGGGATCCCCAATATATGCTCTAGTGGTGTCTAATTCAGCTTTTATAGATGTTGGGCTACCAAAAATTATAGCAGGCATAAATAAGACGATCAAAACTTTCAAATTCGTTTTTCTCTCATTTTAAAAAATGATAGTATTGGTTCTATAAAGTCTTTTTCAATTGATATGGTGATTAAATCAAAACCAATTTTCTTTGCCCTTAGATTCAGTTTATTCTGATTGTAGACATTTTTTTGCCTTAGTTGATCCATATCATGACTATTGGAGGTGTCAATCCAAAATGAATCACCAGATTCGGAATCTTTAACCTTTATGAGCCCGATATTTGGTAGTCGAATTTCGGCAGGGTCAACTAAACGAATCCCAATAAGGTCATGCTTTCGGTTTACAACTTTTAAGGAGGTCCAATAGTTGTCATCTAGAAAATCGGAAACAAGGAAAACAACACTTCTTCTCTTTGCAACCTTTAATAAATAGTCCAAGGCTTTTTTTATCGAGGTTCTAGCACTTTTTGGCTTGGTGAAAAGTGTATCTCTTATTAATCTAAGTATATGAGATTTTCCTTTTTTTGGGGCCAGGAATTTTTCTATATCATCTGAAAACAGAATTAAACCTACTTTGTCATTGTTTTTGATTGCCGAAAACCCCAGCACGGCAGCAATTTCAGAAGCATATTCCATTTTTAATTGTTTAACTGAACCGAAATTCCCAGAGCCAGATATGTCAACAAGTATGAATACGGTTAACTCGCGTTCCTCTTCATATATTTTTACAAAAGGATCGCCTGATCTAGCGGTAACGTTCCAGTCTATTAGTCTTATATCATCTCCTGGCTGGTATTCTCTTACCTCAGAAAATGTCATCCCCCTGCCCTTAAATGCGGAATGATATTCTCCTCCAAATAGATTATTGACTAACCCTCTAGTGTGAATTTCAATTTTTCTCACCTTTTTGAGGATCTTATGCGGTATCATTAGTTTTTAGGGAACTTCTATAGTATCAAATAGACGTTGGATAACATCATCTGGAATCAGCTCTTCAGCTTCCGCTTCATATGTAAGAATTACCCTGTGTCTTAAAACATCAAAACCTATGTATCTTATATCCTCAGGTGTAATGTAGCCACGATGTTCTATGAAAGCACGGGCTTTTGCGGCTCTAATAATATTAATTGTTGCTCTGGGAGATGCACCAAAATCAATTATATCATCAAGATCCTTTAACCCATATTTACTTGGCTCTCTGGTAGAAAAAATCAAATTTAAAACATAGTCCTCTATTTTTTCATCAACGTAAATATCATTAATTGCATTCTGTGCATCTAAAATTTGTGATGGCCTCACGATTGGTCCTGATTTTGAGTCTTTTACTGGTATTGCATTATTTTGCCTCATCACTGTCCTCTCTGCATCCATGCTGGGATATCTCACGATAAGTTTAAAGAGAAACCTATCAATCTGTGCCTCAGGCAAGGGATAGGTTCCTTCCTGTTCAATAGGATTTTGGGTTGCCATGACAAGAAAAGGAGAATTCAGAGTAAAGGTATTTTCCCCTATAGTCACCTGCCTTTCTTGCATGGATTCAAGTAGAGCACTCTGAACTTTAGCAGGAGACCTGTTGATCTCATCTGCCAAAATTATATTAGAAAAAATTGGACCTTTTCTTGTGTCAAATTCTCCAGTTTTTTGATTGTAAACCAAGGTTCCTAGTAAATCCGCAGGAAGCATGTCAGGGGTAAATTGAATTCTTTGAAAGTCAGTTTCTATCAGGTTTGCTAAGGTTTTTACCAATAACGTTTTAGCTAGGCCTGGAACTCCCTCCAATAGAACATGCCCATTTGCAAGCATTGAAATTAATACTTTATCGACTAATTCATCTTGTCCAATTATAGTATCTCTCATTTTTGTTTTCAATTCGTCAACAAATGAGGATACATTTACAATCTTATTATTTATTTCATCTAAATTTAACTTACTCATTAAATATTTATTTAGGATGTGATGTGTTTTAATGCTGGGATTTCTTCAATACTCTTGCCAAGATACTTAATTTCAAATTCCACTGATGGCGCAAGTTCATGGTTTGGAAACCTCTCTAAGAATTGTTCATATTCTACATTGGCGCTTTGCACATCATTCAGGATATTAGCATATATGTATCCAATCATAAAAAGTGCGTGTGGTTCTTGCTCTGATTTTTCAAAGTTTTTAATCACCTTGCGATATTCCTGAATAGCCGTCTTAAAATCACGGAAGTCATTCATATATATATCACCTAGCATGTATTGTGCTTTGGAGGACAATTCTAAATTAGGATAAGTATCTAGCATGAACATTAAATGATTTAATGCATCTTTTTGTTGCTTTTTTTTCCTAAGCGACTCTGTTTTGTTTAATATATATTCAGGGAACTGCTCAATATCCCTTTTAGCCTCAATGCCTTGTCTAGTATCTGGATGGTTTTTAACTGTGTTTTTTAGTTCTAGATAACCTTTTGCAGGATCATTTTTCCAGTTCAAGTAAACAGAAACAAGTTTATATTGTGCTTTCGATGCTAAACTATCATTTGGATAATTTTTGACAAGTTTATTTAAATCTTTTATTGCCAAATCTGCTTTATTACTTTTCAAATTGGCTTCAGATGATTCTAATAATTCCTTTGGAGTTTGAGTACACCCTGTAAGTAGAATTAAAAAAACTAAATTAATATTGTATAAGATTTTCATTTTTATCCTCAATTTCAAAACAGCCAAAATTAATGTTTGTAATCAGACAGTTAAAGGATTTGATTAAAATTAATATGCAATTCTTCGCGATTAGTTCCAAAATTAATGTTCAAAATAAACTTTGCACACCTAATTGTATTTCACCTCTTTCTAAATTTTCAATTTGAATAGCATAGTCTAGTCTCGCTGGACCTAGTGGAGTATCAAAGGTGATACCGGCTCCTAAATTCCATTTTAATCTATCATATAAACCTTGAGAGGGACGATCAGATAATAGTCCGCCATCCGCAAATATCGTCATCCCTAGAGATTTATATACCTTCTGTCGTAGTTCAATATTTGTCATAAAACGGAATGTCCTGCCAACCGGTTCATTCTTGCTGTTTTTATTAAATTTTAAGATAGGCCATCCTCGCATGGAGCTACTTCCACCGAGGTAAAACTTTTCAAATGAATAGTCTTCTTTTTCATTATTCCAACGCCAAAGCCTTCCAATTTGCATTCTAAGGGCAAAGACTGAGCCACGGCTCACAGGGAAATAGAGATTCCCAGTAAGGTCACCTTTAAAGTACTCTCTCGATCCACCAAAACCTGCGGCTTTTGTAAGCATTTCTACTAAAAATCCTTTTTTCGTGTAGAGAGGATCATCTCTATAATCCAGATTAATTTTTATGCCAATAGATTGTTCTTGAATTACATCCTCTGAAGCATCACTAAAAGATTGCCATACAGATTTTGTTTCTAGAAAAGACCTTCCCCCCAGACCGGTTCGCTGTGTTAAGTCGGCACCAAAACGATTTATAACCTCTTTAAAATTTTCATTTTCATAAACTATAAACCTATCATAATATATTCTTGCCTTAGTAGGGAATCTAATTCCCATAAACCAATTCGACGATAGGCTTGCATCATAACCAAACCTTGGGATAACCAGATCTACATCTTCAAAAGGCACTCCAGCAACGAACTTTATTGAAAATTGCTTTGGTGTGTTTAAAAAGGCGCGATTTCTCCATTCAAAAGTAGCTCCAAGTGCTGGAAGTGGCTCTGCCCCTTGGGCGAAACGAATTGGTTCTAAACCTCCTGAGGAATTCCATTCTCGTTGTTTATAACGCCTAATTTCTACTAGGATGTCAACGAGAGAATCAGCTTCTATTACTTTTGCGGGCGTTAAATTAGCCATAGAAAAAATACCTAGCTCTCTTAACCTATTTGAAGTTTTATCAATATTAGATTTTTTATATAAATCACCTGACTTGTAACTCAATTCTCTCAAAACTATTGAATTATCAATATTACCAATATCCCTAATAATTGTATTATTGATAAAGGCAAATTCGCCCTCATTAATGTTCAGTGTAATGCTGACTGAATCAGATATCTTATCCTTAACTGAAATTGAATAAAATAACTTACCAAGTTCATGGTATTCGTTTTCCAATTTGTAAAGATTATCATTAAGTCCTATGGGATCATATGGCTTTTTCAAATTTAGTTGTAGTAGTTCTTGTATTCTTACCTTGCTTAAATGATAATTTCCATTTACCAATACTTCGGATAAATAATACCTCTTCCCTTCATTAATTTGGTAAAATATATCAACATACTTTTTGTTACCTAATTTTTCTATTTGATATGATTCATCTATTTGTGCGTCTAAAAACCCTTTTGAATAATAGTAATTTTTTAACGTAAGAGCGTCTATTCGAATAAGGCGAGGATCAAATTCTGTGGAACGGAAGAAGAAATTTTTGGGTTTTTGCCTAACAATGTAATTTATTTCCGTCTGACTTACGTTTGTATTGCCCTGAAGTGAGATTGATCGAATTATTAATCGGCTATCATCATTTGAAAAGCAGAAGACGCATACAAAATAAAGAAATATTATTAAACATCTAATGAATAGCATAGATTAATAAGCATATCTGTAACGATATTTTAGATTTAATTTTCCTTGGTCATCAACATTGCCTACCACAGAAAAATGTCTATTTAATTTGTACTCCACTCCAACACGAGGCTGGTTGAGAGAGAATGATCGTTTATATGAAAGATTTATGAATGCTTTCTCACTTACCTGAGTTTTGGTTGTGACCTCAAAATTTTCGTCGCTCCCTTTCAGCAAGTTAGCAGCGCCAGTTATTTCAATGTCATCAACATAGTTCATCATTCCCAAATTAGAATCTTTCAGGTTTTTTTCAAGCTGATTTTCCAACAATGTACCTAATATGGAAACAGTTTGATTACCAAACCCTGTTGAAGTCCATTCTTGGTCTTCAATTCTCTTACCCCAGGTTAACAACTCTAAAATGTCACTCTCTGAAAATTCATTTTGTGACTCTAATATTATATCCAAATCGTTAATCCCTCCCTCCATGCTGAGGTATATCTCTTCGTCTCCAATATTTGTTGCCGCAGTTACGTTGATATCGGGATTAAATCCTTTATTATCAAAACTAACTGATCCTTTTAATCCTGTAAAGTAATCTGTATAGGAATAAACGCTACCATCTTCTACGATTATTTGTCCGCCAAAATCTATTTCTTGGTTTCCAACTTGGGATAAATTCAATTCACCGGTAACCTTGGCGTTTATTTGAGAATTATTAAAGTAAGCCTCACCTCTTATTGGTATATTTAAACTATATGCCATAATATTATCATTTTCTTGATGAACTAGGGTGCCTACATCTTCTGTATTGAACTCGTAAAAAACCTCCGCATGTTGAGTCTCTATTTCTCCCTCTAATAAAATGGTGTCTCTACCAGTTATAGATAGATTGAGACCACTTTGACCATACACATCCAAAAATAAAAGCTTGTATGATGCTTCTTCAGCGTTGATTTTGAGGTCATAATCTGGATCAAAAAAGCTTGTAAAGTCAATAGACCCCTGAAGTTTTGCATTCTCTGATGGTTTTCTATTTTTTTTGTCATCAGGACTATAGAGAAGAAAGTCAAAATTGTTTATTTCTAACCTATTATTCTTCATTACAGCAAAACCATTGATTGATTGGATAGGATCCGCAAATAGTAGTGTATGCAACTTACCATTTTGGATAGTAATATTACCATCTCTCATAATATTATCAGAATTACCATGTAATGACAACTCTATATTGTAGATCCCTTCCGCGGAATCTAGGTTGTCAATGTAAGGCGATAGGAATGGCAAAGTATTAACGCTGGCCGTTGTCGTGAAATCTAGCTTATTTTCTTTATGAAATTTGCTGAAGTTTTTTGATCCGATATTCAGGTCATAAGGTAGATATCCTGAAGAAAATATATTGCCATAATCAGATGTTGATTTGGCATACTCTACGTATAATCTATTCCCATCGTATGTTCCTAGGCTTGAAAAATCACCAAGCTTTATTAAATCAAAGCTCGCGTTAGATATTTGAATCTGATAATCAATCTCAGTTTTATTTAATGTACCGCTCAGTCTAACATTGCCAGTCCCCTCGCCATCTATATCAAAGAATTTTGGAATAAAACGGTGTACCAGTTTTAAAGAGATGTTTGAAAACATTGTTTTTAAAGCAATATTTGAAGGCCCCTCAATATTATTTTTTATTGGTACAGTACCAGATGCCTGGAAACCCATCTCTCCTCTTCTACTCATCGAAATATCATCAATATGGAGGATATCATCTTTGAGTAAGACTGAAAATATCATTTCATCAAAAAACTCTCCCATATAATGCCCTTTCTTTAGAGAAAAGTCTGTATCTATTTCAAATTTGTCATTGATCAATTTAAACCAGACTTCCCCGAAGACAAGTCCCGAAAACTTCAATCTATCATCATCTAAAAATTGCGTGAGTATTTCGGCATCAAAATTAGACATTTTCACTCTTCCCTCAGGCCTTTTGACTCCTCCTGAAATGACTCCCTCCAATAATCCATCATTAATATGCAATTCAAACGGTTTCATTTGAAAAAGTGAATCATGAAATGAAAGACTTAATGGCTTGGCATTAATTAAATAATCATCATCAAAAGCAAGTTGAACCCTATCAATTTCATACTCACTTATGCCATCGTAACGACCTGATGCCTGCAAGAAATCATTTCCTGATTTAAAATGGAAATTTTCTACTGTGAAAGCCTTGTCATCTATTAAAACGCCCAGTGTTCCTGTGTCAAACCCTCTATCCATCCATTCACCCTTGCCAGCCTTAATATCTACGTAGCCACTAGGAATGCTATCAACAACTGTAATTCGCGAATTCAATTCAATTGATTGGATATTAAAGTCACTTATTGTAACGTTCTCGCACGTTAACTCCGCAACTGCTGATGGTTCATATACATTACCACTGACTTTTAGACTACCTGTCGCTTTCCCACCGAGAAAATTACCTGGTAAAAAACTATTAAATAAATCAATGTCGGCTTTCTCCATATCCATAAAGAAATCAATGTGTTTAGTTTTAAAGTCTCCGCGACCATCAATTGTTAGATAACTATCACCAACTAATAACATTACTGGATCAATTGTCGTT
>CAJWHU010000033.1 GCA_913041325.1 uncultured Fidelibacterota bacterium
GTATACCAGAATGGAAAGAAAGACAAAATAAAAGGTTTACCGGATGTATACTATAGGGGTCAAGGGGGGCTACTTGATGTTGAGGTTCATCCAGACTATTTTGAAAATAATTACATATACATTTCCTATAGCCAGCCTAAAGGGAGGACAGCATTTACGGCTATTGCCAGAGCACAGCTCATAGGTAATCGCCTTCAAGATTTCAATGTTATTTACTCAGCAAAAAGTAAGCACTTTTCAAAAAAATCAGTTCATTTTGGGAGCAGATTTGCGATATGGGGCGATTACCTTTTTTTTAGCATCGGTGATAGAGGTGAAAGAGAGGAGGCACAAGATTTGAATAAGCCAAATGGTAAAATACATCGTTTACATCTTGATGGGAGAATACCTAAAGATAATCCCTACAAGTCAGAAGATGGAAAAACTAGCACAATTTGGTGTTACGGAAATCGGAATCCGCAAGGACTAGATTTTACAAAAGATGGAATTTTGTGGGAATCTGAACATGGACCAAGAGGAGGAGATGAGCTAAATATTATTGAAAAGGGGCTTAACTATGGGTGGCCGAAAATAACTTATGGAATAAATTATATAGGTACTAAGATTAGCGACTATACTCATTTAGAAGGCATGGAGCAGCCCGTATGGCACTGGACTCCGAGTATTGCTGTTTGTGGCATAAAAGTATATGAAAACGATTTAATCCCAAGCTGGTATGGCGACATACTCGCAACATCACTAAAATATGAGTTTTTAGAAAGAGTGATTATAGAGGATGGGATAAGAACTGGCAGTGAGAAAATTTATGATGCAGGCTCTAGAGTACGGGATGTTGAGATTTGTCCACGAGGTTTCGTTTATGTGGCGCTAGAAGATCCAGGTAGAATTGTTAAAATTGTCCCTTTAAAAGCTGAATTTTAGAACTTTAAACCGACCGAATAATATCTTGATGGGGCTGGCTCATAGTATCTATCATTGTAAGCATTTATCCTGATATTAGAATTGTAATCAGTATCAAACACGTTACCAATATAGATGAATAAAGTAGTGCCTCGTTCAAAAATATTAAATACGTTTTCAATTTTTAAATTGGTTAACAAATAACCATTACCTTCAGCAGTGTTATGATCATCAAAATAAACTTTCCCTGAGTAATAAATTTCAGCATCCACATTAAGATTGCTGGTTAAAGAATAAAGTATATTGAACTTACCAAAATATCGTGGGATAGCGGGTAGGAAGTTCCCATTTAGAATATCTTCACCGTGACCAAATTTGATAAATTTATATTCAGCATGTGTATGTGTATATTGAAACTCCAACCTCTTATAAGGGTTGGTAGATAGCGAAAATTCTAATCCTCTCCTCTTAGTAATACCAGCATTTTTAAAATACGATCTACCGGGTTCATCTTCTATCTCATATGGCACTATCTCGTTTTCGACCTTAGATTCGAAAAGAACAATTTCACCATGTCTTGCAAGACTATTTTCTATGAAAATACCTAGTTCTCTAATTTGATTTCTTTGTGGTCTTAGCTCAGGACTATTGCCGGTCTCATAGAGTGTGGGAGTTTCAAAGTGTGTTGTGTAGTTTATGAAATATGAAAGCTGCTCGTTTATTTTATACTTATAACCAAGTAGTGGGGTAAAGTTTTGATAATCTGTATCATAGAATGTTTTCCCATTCTCCAAAAGCTTATCATTTAGACTAGCTCTGTTATAATCAAATCGTAAGGCTGAAAAAATTTGATGAGCTTTATAGGATATCATCCATTGCAAAAATGATGCACTCATAAAGAACTTTTCTTCGCCATCGTATTTGATACTGCCTTTTTCTCCGTATATGTTATCAAAACGTTTTCTGTCATCAACCTGGCTGTTCATTTCAAACCCCAGCATTATATTATTATGTATATCGCCAAAATTCTGTTGATAGATTATCTTAGAATCAAAACCATAATAATTTCTAAGCAAGGCAACTTGGCCACTGTTTTCAAACGGTAATTTGTTGTTAAATACTCTGTGTAAAAACCAAATATTTGTTTTTAATAAGACCATACCATTCAAAAATTTTTCGGTCTTCAAGCTGACTTTACTTTGTGTTACTGATTCTCTGGAGTCATATAGCTGGTTTGCTGACCTTGCCATCTGCGGGTTTTCATTTTTTTGTTCAAGAGTAAGAGCACCTGGGTCGAGGGCGTAGGGACTATGAAGTTGATTTATTGATAGAACAAAATTTTCAAAAGCTTTTAATCCCCACTTTAATTGAAAATTGAAAATCGATGAATAAGAAGAACTGTGATCTCTGTGACCATTTTGATTTTGAACATGATACTGGAAGTTCCATTTTGCAGATTTATACTTGCGATTTATCAAGAAAGTAAAAGCTTTGTCATTCAAGGAGTTTATTATCATATTTGAATTTGTAAAGTTATATCCTCGTGGACTTTTGGATATAAAATTGATTGCTCCTCCAGAGGCATTGCCAAATAAGATAGAAGTTGAACCTCTGAAAACACTAACTTGCTCAAAATAATCCATTGAAATATTGTCTACCTGCCCCTGACCGTCAGGAGTAGATTCAGGTACTCCATCAACGAGAATCTTTATTCCCCTGATTCCAAAATTTGATCTGGTACCAAACCCTCGTATTGATATTCTAGAATCTTGAACATTGTTATAGTCGCTCAATGCAAAAAGGCCAGGTGAATTTCTTAATACTTTATTTAATGAGGAACTTATTGTGTATAATTCTAATTTTTTACCGCTAATTAAAGTTTCTGATAGTGGATTTTTTTTGGATTGATTAATAGCGGTAACATTAATGGGTTCAAATTTAAACGCGACCGTATCAATATCACTATTTCCGTACTGGGTTTCAGATGCTAAACTTTCTGCACAAAATAAAGCTACAAAAACTGATAAAATTTTTTCAATCATAAAAAACACAATGCCTTGTAGTTTCAGGCTGAGACCAAATCAATATTGTTTTAATCATTTTTACGACTATTTTCAGTCCTATCGTCATTCAATTGGATGAAGAAACCTCCTCTCAATATAAACCCTCTCTTTAATTGCTCTCCTAGAACGTATCCGTTTGATTTATAACCAATATGAGCAGCTAATCCGAAGATATGCTCATTTTTAGTCAAATCGTAATTAATAGATGTAATTATTTGGCCTCCTAATCCACTAGCCTCTACAAGTTTATCATCTTGATAGAATTTGATATTGGGTTGATTCCAAATTTGTCCCGACAAATCTAATGATAATCTAGGATGAGGTTTTAAATTCCAAACGCTTGCCTGTATTCTCCATGCATCAGGTAAGTCTGCATCTGAATGGCTCAAATTAGCATTGAATAGTATGGATTTAAACTTGAAGTAATTCTGATAAACCAATTCTGGTCCAAAGGGGGTGTATTCAAATCTAAATCTCGGTAGATATTTAACGCTATTATTTAAGCTTATCATTTTTATTTCAGATGTGTTTCTCCCATTTATCAAATAGTCATAAAAAACAGACTTTAATGCATAAAAATTCATTGGATCAGTAAATAAAGCTAAGAAAGAATATTTTCTCATTTTTTTACGCGTCAAAATCATCCCTCTGTTGGAATAAAGCTCATTCAAGTTTTTTCGATATCTATTTGGGTCACCAGCTTCGAGATTTATAAATGCTGTATAGCCAGGCATATCATTGCTACTATACAAATAGGCGAGACCGTAATTATATTCAAATTTATAATTCAGTAATATGTTTTTCCGCATAATGTCTGAAAAGAACAAATTTATTTCTGAGCCACCAAGATTTATCATCAACTCTTGCTGCTCAGTAAATCTCAATGGACGATTTAATGTTATGAAAGAAAACTTGTTAGAAAATGGTGGAGGCCAATTGTAAACAATTTTGTTTATTGAGCCACCAGCCTCAATCATTCGATAGCCGTGGCCGAGCTCGTGGTTCATCGTAAGCAAGTAATCAGTTATGATATAATTTGTAAAAAATAACTTACTAATTCGAAAAATAGGATGTGTTATTAAACTGAAATTTTCCTGAAAACCAAAATTTATTTTTGATGTGATTAATGAATCTACATGATTATAAAAATAAAAAGCTGTGTTAAGATTTTCTGCTGTAACATTATGATAAAACTGTTTTTGGTAAATCACCTTATATTTTTGTTGTGCACTGATTGTGGTCACTTTAAGTAAAACGATAAATAGTATAAAAGACTTGTTTGCCAATTTAGCCAATGAAAAAACTAAAGCTCGTTTTTAGCCTACTACATTGAGTGACAATTTTTTGATAATATGCTGGTACATTATGTTGCATAACAGAGTTATTTCAACAGTATCATTTTTCTAATTTCTCTTGATTTAGCAGTCTCAATTGAAAAAAAATATAAACCACCTGCAACTAATTGATTTTCATTGTCAGTAGCATTCCATTCTACTTTATGGTCTCCAGTGCGCTGGAAACTATTTACCAGTTGATTGATTTTACTGCCATTTATATCGTAAATCGTCACCCTTACAAAAGTTTCTCTATATATGTGATATTGTATCGTTGTTTTCGCGTTGAAAGGATTTGGATAATTATAAAAAATATTTGGAGCAAAATTATCGATATCTTTAACCGATACGGTTTCATTATCAAACACTGATAGTGCCTCTAGGGATTCTCCTTCAAAATCGAAAAGAGTTTGATTTTCCCAGGGGCTTCCAAATTGATCTGTAGATATCCAATCAGGGGCCCAGTAACAAAGACCAAGCCCAAAAATATTTTCATTAACGAGACTAACTAAATCATTTAGAAATAGTACTTGACCCTCCTCGCTTGCTTCGTATCCTGGGAGTAATTGAGTTTCCAAACCTAAAACGTTATGTGTGTTATCATTCCATTGTAATGTAAAAGGGTACGCAGTTTCTAAAACTAAAACTGGCTTTTGAAATTGGTTTGAGAGGTTGTTAATGTTTTGTTCTAGATCAGCTAAGGTGCCATGCCACATAGGGTAGTAAGAGATTCCTAAAATATCAAAATCAATACCCTCTAACATCAAGTTATTAAAAAACCAATTGCCGCCACTGCTTACATGGGAAATTATTTTCAGAGTATCTTCAATATCTAGAGCACTATTAATTCCTTCAATGGCATTCGCAAATAAAGTTCTCAATTTTTCCCACTGAATTTCACTATTAGATTCCCCACAAACATATCCATCAGGCCATAGGATACCACAATCTGTTTCATTACCGATTTGCACATATTTCGGTAATGTGTTTTGATTTTTTAATCTGGTCACTAACCCATGACTATATTGTCTTACGCTATCACATAGAGTCTCAAAATTTAAATCATCCCAAGCAGAGGGCTTATTCTGATTGGATGGATCTGCCCAAGTATCAGAGTAATGGAAATTAAGTAAGACATCAAGCCCGGCACTTGTTGCTCTTAATGCAGTTTCAAGGACCTCATTAGCGCTATTATAGTTTAATGATGGCGTATGCCAAACTTTAACTCTTGCAGTATTGAAACCCTTACTTTTAAATAGTTCCATCGCATCTACTTGGTTGCCATCATCGTAGAAAAGTCCGCCATTTTCTTCCACTTGTCTTAGCATAGATATATCAACCCCTTTAATAAATTGATTCCCTTGAATAAAAGAAAGAATAACTAAAGGTAAAATAAAAACGTATTTTTTCATGTTTATGTTTACTAATTGATCAATAATAAAAAAATAAAATGGCGTAAGGATTAATAAAAGTCTGGATTGATCCTAAAATAATAAAATTATCAAAGATATTATAGAACTCTCCATTGATTGAATTTGGTCAATTGGGAATTTTTGTGTATTCCCATCATTTAGATCAGTTATATAAATAGTATCTCTAGATGCATTTATTAGCTCACCTTGGTTTTCGCCCCTAAGTATTCCATATGTAACGATATTACTTCGATAAGGAATAAATGCTTCAAATCATTCTTTCTTTAATTTATGCCCGCCATATTTTCTGCTTCCAAATAAAATATTTATGGATAGAAGAATTATAAGTTCTAGTTTTTTCATAGGATAATAAATTAACAATAATTTTGAAAATTCAGTTTGCGACCCCTAATTTTCAGTCAGTGGCAGTGGGAAGAATCACTCTCCATTGTATTGAGTTGGTTCTTTGAGCCATCTTCTCACTGCTGTTGTATTCGTCTTCAATAATTTTAGTCATACGGAAGCTCCATCCATCATCTTCCAATTAACTTATGTATCATGATGACTAGCTCCACTTGCTGACATAGTCTTTTATATTGATTTTCGGAAGCTTTTTGACTTCTCCACTGATAGTTCCGGTGTATATATAACCTAAGATCCATTCATTCTCGGCTATATTAAAATATGAATTAATTTCTTTGTTTAAAGAAAAAATACCTGTTCTCCATATCGCACCATATTTTAATGCATGCAAAGATAATAAAATATTTTGAGCTGCTGCCGCGGTGGAAAGCTTTTGCTCAATTACTGGGACTTTAGGATGTTCTTTAATATTACATACGAGAATGATAATCATCGGTGCTCTGTAAGGAGCATTTTTGTACTTGCTGAGTTTATTATTATCCAATTCATTAAGATGATTTTTTGAATATTCTAGAAATATTTTAGATAATTTATCTAATCCTTTACCTGTTACCTCGATGAAGCGAGAGGGATTTAGCCTTGCATGATCAGGCGCCCGTAGAGCTGATCTATAAACTATTCTCATTTCTTCTGGAGTTGGAGCGGGCTCTATTAGCTTTGAGTGTGAATTTCTTGATGTTATGTTTTTTATTGCTTCCATAAAATGACCCATTCTGCTTATTTAATGAAATTGTGATTCAAGAATTTAAAATAAAAAAGAATTAATGATTAAAACAGGTTTCTTAGGTACAGATCATAAAAGATTTAAAAGAGGGCTAATGAATAGCCGTATAATTTGCTTATGAGAATACCAGTACAAATCATTGACAAAAAAATTATTGAGATTTTAATAGCAGAGGGCATACTCTTTTTAAAGATTATAGCTAAAATTATTCCGCTGGTTAGTAGAACTGCTATCAAATATCTAGTTCTCACGAACAATATTTCATCAAAATATGATAAACCTAATAACAGCCCAGCAACATATATAAGAAAAACAGGCTCATCTCTAATTATTACCATATCTTAAATTGGAAGTAAGTAAGTATAGATTTTCTTAATTTAGATTAAACGGAGTTGTAAAAATAATGTCTTGACTACTTGTCCCAAGATGGGCACTATAGACCCCAGGTAAAACTGTATAATCCTCCTTGACTATATCCCAGCTTTTCAAAGCTGAAACTGCAATTTTTAGAGATGAATCTAAAGATTCCCCTTTATCTAAAAAAATTCGTTTGAAAGCTTTGAGCTTTTTAATTTTTTTATCTTCAATATAAAGTTGTGGTACTTCAGAACCACTCCTCGAACCGACATTTGTTATTTTAAAATAAACAACTAGTGTATCGTTTTTAGATAAATTGTTGTTTTTAAGTCTCACATTATCTATCTGAAAATCAGTGTAGCTCAACCCGTATCCAAAAGGGTACAGTGGTGCATTCTTTAGATACATATACGTTCTGCCATTTCTAATGTCATAATCATCAAAGGGTGGCAGATCCTCAATGCTCTTATAAAATGTCATTGGTAATTTGCCTCCAGGATTATAATCACCAAATAAAACTTCAGCTATGGCCCTCCCACCCGATTGACCAGGATACCAAGCTTCTATTATCGCAGGCATTCGTTCGTTTGCCCACGGTAGAGATATTGTGCTTCCATTAATTAAAACTAATACGATGTTCTTATTGACGTCATAGATTTTTTTTAAAAGATTTTTCTGATCTAAGGGTAAATCGGTCTCTTTTCTATCACGACCTTCCGATTCTAGATAGTCGTATGTGCCCATCATCATAATTACCAACTCTGATGATCTCGCTTTGGATATAGCATCGGCAATTAGTCCTTCTTGGATTTTTGAAATCCCTAATCTGACCTCTCCCCATCCCTCGTCTTCAAAGTATTCAATTACAAATGGGTAAGGAACACCCCCATCCAAATAGCCAGCTTTGAACGTTGTGTGGCTATAATTTTCAGATGTTTTATCCACTTTTTGTATGTCTCGAAAATGAAATTTGATTCCATCTATACCGTTTACGTTAATTAAATAATTACCCGATTGCTCAACCATAATATTTCCAGAAAACCTTACAGAGAAATAGTTTGGCGTGAAAATTGTCGAATCTGGTGTCCCATCAAATTTCCAGCTGATATTGGGCGATTTTTCGATTCTAACAAGGTCTGGTTCTTTATTAACATCAAATCCCCTAAAATATTCTGCCGTGACACCTGGTTTTCCATCAGCAGTGTAAAATGAACTATTAGGTATATTGGGTAGTTCAGTCTCTAAAATCGTGGTGCCTTGTGCATAAACTATATCTGCATTGGGGATAATGTTTTTTATTCCTTCAAGAGGTGTAATCTCAATTGATGGCTTACCTGAATAAGTCCCAAATCTGCAGAAATTAGCGTTTGGTCCAATAACAGCAACTGACTCAACACTTTTTTTTAGAGGCAGCATATTTTGCTGATTTTTTAATAAGACAACAGATTGCCGTGCAATTTCAAGAGCAAGTTCTTGGTGAGATTTTGAATCAACGACATCTCTTGGTATTTTTGAATAGGGATTCAATTCTGGTGGGTCAAAAACACCAAGCTTAACCCGAGATGCAAATAGTCTTATCAGAGCTTGATCGATATCATTCATTGTAACCAAACCTCTTTCGTAAGCCTCTTTTAAATACAGTCGAAAGTAGCTACCGCAATTTAAATCGGTACCAGCTTTTAGTGATATTGCTGCTGCCTCAACTGGATCGTCAACATATTTATGATTAATGTGAATGTCATAGATCGCTCCACAATCTGTAACAACCCAGCCAGGAAACTTCCATTCTTTTCTTAAAATATCCTTTAACAGGAATTCATTAGCCGTGCAGGGGACCCCATTCAGAGCATTATAAGCAGTCATGATAGATTGTGCACCAGCATCAACAATACTACTTCTGAATGCAGGTAGATAGTAGTCCCTCAAAATTTTTAAAGGAACTTCAGATGAGCCACTATGCCTTCTGTATTCTTCATTATTAGCAACGAAGTGTTTGGGTGCAGAGAGCACCTTATAATACTTTGGGTGATTACCCTGTAAGCCTTTAATGAATGCTTTGCTTATCTCTGAGACTAATACAGGATCTTCTCCATAGCCTTCTTGCGTGCGTCCCCACCTTGGATCCCTCCCTATATTTATCACAGGACTCCAAAAATCTAAATATCTATCATTTCCTCTCTCGTTAGCCAATCCTCGTGCTTCATCAGAAATTGCATTACCCTGCTTCAAAGCTAGCTCAATGTTCCATGAAGCGGCTAAGCCAATAGCTTGAGGAAAAACTGTAGTTATCTCTCCATGATCTCCTCTAATACCGTGCAAAGCCTCATTCATCCAATTATACTTTGAAACACCAAGTCTTGGTATTGATGGAGCACCACTCTCAAGTTGAGCGATTTTTTCCTCAACTGTTAAATGAGAAATTAAATCTTTAGCGCGATCAATTGCTGGAATTAAAGGATCTTCATAGGGATCCTTTTTAGAATTTTTATTTAGGTCAACATAATCTTTATCATGTTCACATCCCAATACAATCAAACTAATCACAAATAACATTTTTGATGAATGCAATAAGATATATTTCATAAACAAGCCAACTTATTATTGATTAATCAAAACAATTCAGGATATGAATGATAATGAAAATATGATGCTGACCAGAATCACAATGAGATCTCATTTGAAGTAGCAAGATTCTCAAGGAGCTCTGTGAGGTTATTTGGGATACCATTAAGCACACTCTCTTTTAGAACTAGCTGAAGATTTTGATCTAAAATGAACAAACTTCTTTGGGATGCACCCCAATTATCCCAAGTAGAGAATGGCGATTGATCTGAACAAACTGGAGAGTCGTTGCCGTTTGTCCAATTTGATAAGCCCGAAATATGTGATTGTTTGCCTATTCCCACAACCTCTACGATGTAATTGCGAGATTTTAATTCGTTGACTATATCATTAAGCTCCCCGAACCGGGCTGCACAAGTGCCTCAGGTAAAATGTCCAAAATAATGAAGGGTTACTTTGCCTTTGAAATAAGAAGGACCCACATTGCTACCATAACTCTGCGATGAAGGGTTTATATCTTTTATTGAATATTGAAAAATTTGATTGTTTTGACCGGTATCATTTCTACAACCCCCAAAAATATAAATAATCGATAACGATAAAAATAGATGTCTAAAGAGAGTCATAAACAGCATTAAAAAAATATGGTTTGTACTATTTTAAGTTGTAAATAAAAATTTTTATAGGCTTACGGTTATCTAACGGTTTCCTAAATGATTTTTCCTAGTCCAACCATACTTTAAGTGGACGCTAAGACCTAGAACATCATCATAAGAAGTTGTTTCAAAAAACCAATTGTCATCGTCATCCATTGTATAATCGCAGACGTTTGTTCCCGAACCCATCTCGATAAAAGTCAACGTCGTATCGCTTGAAACCCAGGTCCCACCGCCATTAACAAGACCACCATTTAAATAACCCTGATAGTTAAAAACACCATTATCAGCAAGTGTTCTAGTTTGATAGGTATTTAATCCATCGACATTAAAAATAATTGTATCTGGTATAGGTCTCAAAAGAATATGTCGCACGGAAACTAAATCCCAATCTCCAATTAGTGGGTTAGCCTCAGATGATACTTCGTCTCCACAACTCCAAAAAGTCATAAAGATAATGGGCAAAAAAAACTTTTTCATAAATTTTAACGGATAAAATTTAATTACTAGACTACAAAAAAGGATATCTCATTTTTTGACAATATGTGCTTCAATAGGCTTGACACAACCGCACTTGAATGACATTTTACAGAAAATATTGATATAATAAAGCAAAACAAATATCCATTATATGAGAATATATTCCGATTACGAAATATGACAATTTCATTTTTAACAAGGTTCTGTCTTACAGTTTTATCTTACATTAAATTTGCAATAAGCGATCAACTAGGTAAAAGAGGTCGATTTCGTCATTTACACCGTCCATATTAATATCGCTTTGTTCGTTGTAAGTGCTACCATCTAAATTTAAATCTGCAATATGAAGCACGTCGAAAATATCAATTATTGTATCTTCATTATAATCACCAAGTGCAAAAACGGGTATCAAATAATTCCAAATATTTAAAAATAAATTATCTGAGTGTTCATCGATATTTTCAGGGTATAGATATGAATGAGTCGCTATTAATAAATTATGTCTCGGACTCACAAAGATATGCTGACCACCCACCCCCATCATAAAAAAACTATCATCAAAATAAGTGTTCTGTACATCAGGAATCCAAAATAAATAACCATATCCACTTAGAGGGTCTAAACCAGTAGATACTGATGAGGAAGTAGCCCTCTCTATCCATTCCGATGATAATATTTGATTGTCGCCAGAGTATCCATTCTGTAGATATAATTGTCCCAATTTTGACATGTCTCTTAAGTTTAGCCATAAACCCTTACCGCCATCATTGATGTAATTCCAACCGTATTCCCAAAAGGGACTAGTTATACCAAGGTGCGGGAATAAATGTATCTCAGCAAAATAATACGGAGTCATGCCAGTATTATGGTACATCACATGGGAGATTAGGTGACATGGAGGATTTTGATAAAAGAACCATCCAGGACTAGTCAAATGGTCTGCGTTGGCCAAGTCGTATGTTGTGGCGTTAATATAATTTTCTGTTGGCAGGTAACCTGATGTCATAGTCAAAAGGTTTGATAATGTAACATTATCTAAATAATCAATATCATCAGTCAAAAAATTTGATAGAGGCAAATCAGGATTTTGTATCAACTGCATATCATAAGCCTGACCAACAATAGTTGATAGGAAGCTCTTTGTTACTGACCATATAGGATAAATCTCTTCCATAAAACTATTATTATAATAATTTTCAAAAATAATTTTTCCATCCTTAGAAATTAATATGCCTGCAATGTTAGGTAAGTTTGCAATATTTTCAGTGATTACATTATTAATCTGATCTGAAAAAATAAAATTCTCGTTTAATTGCCATGAATAGCTCAGATCCATATGTTGAGCTTTTGCTCTATAAGTTGTTATCATTAAAAATGAGATTATAATATGTTTAAACATGAATGTGTTTATTTGCTTAAAAATAAAAAGATCCTTTGAACTAGAACTTTATTAGCACTTGTAGCATCAACAAAAATTCAAATTCAGTTCTAATTAAAAAGTATGAAACTATTGTTCTTTTGATATAAAGTTTGAATAAACTTTGTGTAATGCGTAAAACCAGAAGGCGTTTATTGTTGGTTCAACTAGTGCGTCTATTGTTGCGAGTTCCAATGATGCACCCGTTATGAGGGTTACGCAGGTGACAGCAATAATAAAATGGCCGATTGTATATACAACGGTCAGCAATAAGCTATCGCTAAACTTAGTCCTTATGGTATTAATAATAGTCATTTATCCCAGATTTTTTAGTTCGTTTAGATATTTAATATTAATAATTAACTCTTAAATTAGAACTAAAACCATTAAAATAAAAACTAACTGTTTTAAAAAATTCCATGTCAAAGGTAATTTTAAAATATTCTATGTAAAATACTTCCGAATATGCTATTACAAACTTAAAGAGTGCGATGTTAAGTTTTTTTAATTTGCTTATGCGCTACAAACATGAGATATTCATTGAAGTAAACAATGCTATGCATGCGTAAAAAAAAAGCCTCTGGAGGGAGGCTTTTTTGGGTTTGGATTGATCTACTAAATTTCAGTACTCTTTTTTTGTTTTTTGCCCCCGCAGGTACCATAATCACTGGTAACACTTGCCTTCTCAATTGAGTAGCCTGTGTTATTTTTAAGATTTTTAATTATTTCATTACG
>CAJWHU010000034.1 GCA_913041325.1 uncultured Fidelibacterota bacterium
ATAGGAGAAAAAATGAAAAAAAATACTCATCCAGAAAACTATCGACTGGTTGTTTTTAAAGACACATCGTGCGATTATGCATTTTTAACTAAGTCTACAGTTGATACAAAAGAGACAATAAAGTGGGATGATGGGAACGAATACCCACTATTTAAAATAGAGATTTCAAATAAATCACATCCATTTTTTACAGGGAAACAAAACCTTGTTGACACTGCTGGAAGGATAGAAAAGTTTAACCAAAAATATGGAAAAAAATAGTAGGGTTGCTAGAAAATCTTAGATTTTGCAAGATTGGTCTACCAAAGCTAGAAAAACTTAGATCAACTTCTTGAAAAAATAAAGATTACTTCCTAGGTAAAAATGAAAACGAAGATCAACGCCATAATTGAAAAGCATGGAAAGCTATCAGAGAAAATGGCTGACCCCAATATCTACAGTAACCAGAAAAAGCTTACTGAAATTGCAAAAGAACACAGATCAATCGAGGGTGTTGTTTTAGTAGGGAAAAAGTTTCTTAGGGTCTTAGGTCAAATTGACGATGCAAAATCGATAATGAAAGGAGATGACCATGAGCTTAAAGAGATCGCTCAAGAGGAGCTGCCTTTATTGGAAAAGGAAAAAGAAGAACTGAGTGACCAGCTTAAGGTACTATTGTTACCAAAAGATCCTAACGATGATAAAAACCTGATACTTGAGATTAGGGCCGGCACTGGCGGCGATGAGGCAGCACTATTTGCCGCTGATTTATTTCGCATATACACAAGATATGCGGAAAGGAAAAACTGGCAGTATAAAGTGATGGATTCGTCCGATACAGGTATAGGCGGTTTAAAGGAAGCTATAATATCGATAGCTGGGAAGGGTGCGTTCGGGATGTTGAAATATGAGAGCGGAGTTCACCGTGTACAACGAGTTCCAAAAACTGAGACGAGTGGTAGGGTTCATACTTCTGCCGCAACGCTTGCTGTCTTGCCAGAAGCTGAGGATGTAGATATTGAGGTCAATGATTCCGATCTAAAAATTGACACTTATCGTGCAAGTGGTGCTGGAGGTCAGCATGTAAATAAAACAGAATCTGCGATACGTATTACTCATAATCCAACTGGACTTGTTGTAACGTGCCAAGATGAGTCTTCTCAACATAAAAACAGAGCTGCAGCATTGAAAGTATTGAAGTCGAGGTTATTAGCAGCAGAGCAGCAAAAGGTCTCTGATGAGCGTTCGGCGGAAAGGAGAAGTTTGGTTTCTACTGGTGACAGGTCTGCAAAAATCAGGACATATAATTTTCCGCAAGGGAGGGTGACCGATCATCGCATCAATTTTACCTCTTATCGATTAAGCGAGATATTAGATGGAGACATAACTGAGCTTATTGAAAAACTTAAACTAGCCGACCAACAAACAATCATGGCTGCTGAAAATTCTCAAGTATAAATATTTAAAAAGTACAATGCCAAGATCATGGAGGTTAATTGACATAATTAAATGGGGAGAACAGTTTTTCAAAGATAGGGATTTTGATAATCCAAGATCTGAAATCGAGTGGTTATTATGTTCCTTGTTAAAAACTAATAGATTAGAGATCTATTTGAAATATGATATGCCTCTTTCTCATGAAAAGCTGAGGACACTTCGTTCATGGATCAAGAGAAGAGAAAAGAAAGAGCCATTGCAGTATATCACAGGTGTTTGTGAATTTTATGGAAGGGAGTTTTATGTTAATTCAGATGTTTTGATACCGAGGCCTGAAACTGAAAGAATTATAGATATTGCTTTAGAGCACTATAAAAAAATAAACCCAAAACCATCAGTTTTGGATATCGGCTCAGGGTCTGGTTGCATATCAATTACCATGGCATTAGAAATCTCTGATTCCAGTGTTTTAGGACTTGATTCCTCATCAAGTGCTAATAATATTGCAAGAGAAAACAGCCTTAAGCTTGAGGCAAAAAACGTATCATTTGATGATATGGACATATTGTCAAATTCTCCTGACGCAAGATTTGACATTGTAATATCAAACCCGCCGTATATCCCCAAAGACGAGTTAAAAACAATAATGACAGATGTAATACACTTTGAACCACATATTGCACTAACCGATTCAGTTGATGGTTTAACTTTTTATAGAAGATATGCAAAGTTATGTGAACATTTATTGACGGATAATGGCATAATTTTATTAGAAGTGGGGCTAGGTAATCATTGCGCTAAGGTTGAGAAAATATTTAGGGAAGAAGGATACAATAACATTAAACGCTATAAAGATTTTAACGATGATGAACGAGTTCTTCTTGTACGGCTTTAAAACAATAAAACAAAGTATAAGGTAAGTATGTGAGATGTGGATAGACCTAGTATATTACCATTTAAAAATCTTACGTCCTCTGAACGTGTTTACTAGCGGATTAGCAATGATTGTATCTGCCTCTATTCTAAATCAAATCGACAGTTATTATGTTGTATCAATAACATGCATAGTAGTAATGTGTTATACTGGTGCCTCTAATGCATTAAATGATGCAATTGATTTGAAATCCGATTTGATTAACCGTCCCTATCGTCCCATTCCATCGGGTAAGATCAGTAGAAGCGCTGCTGTAGCTTTATCCTTTGTGTTATTCACTGCTGGGTCCATTATATGTTTACAACTAGGTGATGCTGCTAAAGTTATTGGTATAATAATATCAGTCCCGATGCTTATATTTTACAATATCTATTTCAAGGGTGTTTACCTGCTTGGTAATTTTGCTGTTGGATTAGTCATAGGAATGTCATTTATTTTCTCAGGAGCTGCTCACTATAGTATTGCACCTATGTGGATACCTGCTTTTCTTGCTTTTGGCCTTACTTTTTTAAGAGAGATCATAAAAGATTTAGAGGATATTAGAGGTGATAAAATTAGCGGTCTTTTAACTTACCCAATATCATCGGATTTAAAACAAACAACTAGATTAATAATTTTAATAGCGGCATCTGTAGGTTTAGCAGCATTAATACCTTATCTAATCGGATATTATGGGACTTGGTATTTAATTGCACTAGTTATAGGAGTTGAGATTCCGTTAGTATTAGTAGTATTTTTCTTCATAAAAAACCCGATGGTCTCGACAGCTAAAATTTGTTCAAAAATTTTAAAGCTTAGTACTCTCATGGGTTTAGTTGCCATTTACATGGGGAAACTTTAATGACATCTGAATTTGTACATTTACATAACCATTCTGATTACAGCCTGCTTGATGGTGCGCAGAGGATAGACCAGATGATAAATACTATTGATGATCTCAATATGGATTCTGTTGCGCTCACCGAGCATGGTAATATGTTTAGTACTATACCATATTATAAAGAAGCAAAAAAAGCTGGTATAAAACCGATCATTGGTTGTGAGGTATATGTTGCAACTGGTTCGCGCTTTGATAAAAAGCAGTTGCCAGGTGGTGGATGGGGTAACAATCACTTAGTTCTATTAGCTAAGAATTACCAGGGTTACAAAAATCTAATGAAGCTTGTTACAGCAGGATATCTTGAGGGGTTTTACTACAGACCTAGAATAGACATAGATTTGCTTAAAGAGTTTAATGAAGGTCTAATATGTTTATCTGGTTGTTTGAAAGGCGAACTGCCAGAAAAAATGTTAAAAGGCGATTTTGAAGGTGCAAAAAAAACAGCGATTATGTATTCACAAATCTTTAATGAAAGATACTACCTTGAAATACAAAATCATGGAATTCCTGAAGAGGAAGCAAACATAGCAAACATGAAGAAGCTTTCTTCTGAATTAGGTCTTCCTTTAGTTTGTACCAATGACGCGCACTATGCAAGACAAAATCACTGGGAGGCGCATGACATCCACATATGCCTAGGAACGGGAAAAGAGCGAAGCGATCAAAATAGGCTAAGATATGCTACTCCAGAATTTTATTTTAAATCTGAGGATCAAATGTTCAAACTTTTTAAGGAGTTTCCAGGGGCAATTGAGAACTCAAGAAAAATTGCAGACAGTATTAATCTTGAGTTACCAATCGGTGAGTCACACTTACCTAAATTCCCAATCCCTGAATCTGCTTTAACAAGCGATCCAAACAAGTACTTACAGGCTCTGACTCAGGCAGGTGCTGAATCTCATTATGGAGAAATTTCACCCAATATCCAAAAGCGGATTGACCACGAACTCAGCGTTATAAAAAATATGGGCTTTGCAGGTTATTTCTTAATCACCGCTGATTTTGTCAAGTATGCAAAACAATCAAAAATACCTGTTGGGCCAGGAAGAGGGTCAGCTGCAGGAAGTATTGTGTCCTATTCTCTAGGTATAACAGACATAGATCCTTTGAAGCACAATCTACTCTTTGAGCGATTTTTAAATCCTGAGCGAATAAGCATGCCGGATATTGACATCGATTTTTGCATTGAGAGAAGGGGGGAAGTTATCGACTATATCAAAGAGCAATATGGCGAGAACTCCGTAACACAAATTATTACTTTTGGGAAGATGAAAGCCAAACAGGTAGTCCGCGATGTTGGCCGGGTAATGGGATATTCGTTTAATGAAGTAGATAAGATTGCTAAGGCAATACCAAATGAGTTAAACATTACTCTCGATAAGGCTTTAGAAAAAAGTTCTGATTTATCTAATATGGCTGAAAATGATTATAAGGAGTTAATTCAACATTCGAAAGTTCTTGAGGGTATGAATAGACATGCATCTATTCACGCGGCGGGCGTGGTCATTGCTCCTGGCGAGTTGACAGATTATGTTCCACTTTACAAGTCCAGCACAAATGATATTACAAGCCAGTATGACATGAAAGGTCTTGAGGATCTAGGACTATTGAAAATGGATTTTTTGGGTCTTAGAAACCTAACAGTGATAGATAAGACAGTCAAATTAATTAATAAAAATTATAAAAATATTAAAATACAGGACGTCCCATTAAACGATCAAAAAATATATAAGTTGTTTGCAAAGGGGCATACCATTGGTGTTTTTCAATTTGAATCCTCAGGCATGCGTGAGTTTTTGAAAAAACTAAAACCTACTGTTATAGAAGACCTGATAGCAATGAACGCATTATATCGTCCTGGGCCAATGCAAAACATTGATGATTTCATTGCTCGAAAGCATGGATTAGAAACAATTAGGTACCCTCACCCGCTCTTAGAGCCTATACTTAATGAGACCTATGGTATTATTGTCTATCAAGAACAAGTAATGCAGATAGCCAACGAAATCGCAGGGTTTACTCTTTCTGAAGCGGATATAATGAGAAGGGCAATGGGTAAAAAAATCAAATCATTGATGAAAGATTTATCAATTAAGTTCATTAAGGGTGCAGAAAAAAAAGGTATATCAAAAAGCAAAGCAGAACAAATATTTTCATTAATTGAAAAGTTTGCTCAATATGGGTTTAATAAAAGTCATTCAACGGCTTATGCGTATGTTGCATACCAGACTGCTTGGCTTAAAGTATACTACCCGGCAGAATTTATGAGCGCAAATTTAACAAGTGAAATGAGCACTACAGATAGAGTCGTAATCTTGATAAATGAATGTAAAAAAATGGGTATAGAGGTTAAATCTCCTGATATCAATATCTCTTTTGAAGATTTCAAACCAATAAACCAGAACTCTATTTCATACGGTTTAAACGCCATAAAAAATGTTGGTTCGAAGGCTTTAGAGGCTATAATAAACGAGAGGGTTGATAAGGGGTCTTATAAAAGTATTTTCGATATATGTAGTAGAGTGGATCAACAAAAAGTAAACAAGCGAGTATTGGAGAGTTTAGTTGTTTCTGGTAGTCTTGATTCATTAGAGGGTAACCGTGCACAAAACTTTGATGCCATTGATAGAGCCATTAAGTATGGTCAAGCCATGCAACATGAAAAAAACAGAGACCAAGTAGATTTATTTAGTTCTAGTGAAAGCCAAGGTCAGATTATTAAGGTACCTGTTCTAGAGAATTTACATGAATGGTCTGAAGAAGAATCATTATCAAAAGAAATGGATGTTTTAGGGCTCTACGTGTCTGGACATCCTTTATTAGAGCACGCTGATGATTTAGAAGAATTTACAAGCATATCTTTCGACGAGAGCCAAGAGCTATCAAAAAATGATTTAATTACTGTTGGCGGGATGATAACAAAAATAGTTAAACGTTTTGATAAAAGAAACCGGGAGATGGCTTTTTTTGATTTGGATTGCTTAGGAGGCCGAGCAGAAATAGTGAGTTTCAGCGACTGTTTTACTTCATTTGGAAACTTAATTAAAGAGGGTAACGTTGTTTTTGTTAAAGGAAAGCCTTCAGAAACATCTGATTTTTCAGATTTGAAAATTTTATCAGATGAAATTATACATGTTGATAATGTGCGCGATAGACTGTCTCAATATTTAAATATAAAACTTCCTCCCCAAACTACTAGCCCAGACAGTGTTGATGATCTCATGAACTTGGCACAGATGAATAAAGGCAATTGCAGGTTGCTATTTCACCTTCCAAACTCAGGCTCGCCTAAACCTCTCAGAGTTCTGGCACATAATATTAAGGTTTCAACAAATAGTATTTTTATAAAAAAATTGAGATCAAAATATGGTAAAGATAATGTTTGGATTGAATAAATAGTGATTGCTGTTGTTCAAAGATGTTCGAATTCAAGTGTTGAAGTATCTGGAGACGTTGTTGGGTCTATAAAGAACGGGCTCGTGATTTTTTTAGGGATTCTTAAAGAAGATGACCTTGATGATGTAGATTATCTTGTAAGAAAAATTAACACGATACGTATCTTCAATGACAACGATGGGAAAATGAATTTGTCTTTAAAGGAAGTGGGTGGCTCTGTGTTAATAATAAGTCAGTTTACTCTCTGCGCTGAATTATCAAGCGGTAGAAGACCAAGTTTTAAAAAGGCAAAATCACCAAGTGAAAGTAAAATTCTCTACGAAGAGTTTATTTTGCTTTTTAAGAAATGTGGAGTCAATGTACAGACTGGACAGTTTGGTAAATTTATGAATGTTAAAATTATCAATAATGGGCCATCGACTTTTATATTTAATTCTAGAAAAAGTTACGCTATTTAAAACACCTTATATTTGGCAAGATAATCATAATTATGAAGTGAAAAGTGTCTTTATTAATTTATCAGCACTATGGATCGTAAGATAAGGATTGTTATGGCTAAACCAGGTTTAGATGGCCATGACCGTGGTATTAAAATACTAGCTGCGTCGTTTAGAGATGCTGGGATGGATGTGATATATCTTGGTCTCAGACAAACACCTGAGATGATAGTCTCGTCGGCTCTCCAAGAAGATGCTGATGTTATCGCTCTCTCTAGCCTTAATAATGCTCATAACACAATTTTTAGTAGCGTAATTAAATTGATGAAAAAAAAAGGTCTCGATAACGTTTTATTAACTGGAGGAGGTATAATCCCACCTAGTGATATGGTAGAGTTACAAAAAAAGGGTGTTGGCAAGCTATTTGGACCTGGCACCCCTATACAGGATACGGTAGATTATGTAATTAACTGGGTAAGAGATAATCGGAGATAAATTGGATCTAACAAACCAAATAGAGCTAGAACTATATTTTGCCGATCATTTTGATACAATACTGTTCCCCGTTTTAGCTGAGCTTTACTTAGACCAAAATGATTTCAGAAGGGCTAGAAAAGTTTGTGACATTGGTCTCAAATACAATCAGAATGATGCATCCGGGCTTTATATCCTCGCAAAAATTGAAAAGTCTGAAGGGCAACTAAAAAAAGCTGAAAAACTTTTAGAAACAGTTTTGTTACTTTGCAATGATCATTTGGCAGCTGCTGAATTACTTTGCGAGATCCAGACAGTATTAGGACGTGCTACTAGCAGGCTATTAAAGTCATGGAAACACGTACAATCTTTGGATTCAACCAACCAAACTGCTAATGAATTTATTGCCAAAGTTGAGAAGAAAGGTGAAGAGGAATCTAAAAGTACAATTATTAAAAAAAGGAACGACTTTTCAACAAAAACTGAGAAAAATGAAACAAAAAAGTTAGTTAAGCCAAAATTAGAAAAAGAATCTGTAAGAATTTCTACAATCCAAGATATTAAAGATCCATTAAAAGTAAGTTCACGCTTAGCAACATTTACGCTTGTATCTGTGTTAAAGAACCAGGGATTGTTTTCTCAAGCTCTTGAAGTCTTGGACGCGTTGGAGGAGAAAGGCGAAAGTAAAGATTCTATATCACTTGAACGAGATACAATTAAAACACTTATAGAAAGGTCAATAAAGGAAGAAAAAAGTGGGTGAAAAAATTTATTTTAATAGGCAAAATAATCTTAGAAAAGTATTGAAAGATAAAAACCTTGATGGCATTCTTATATCTAACTTAACGAATATTAGATATATATGTGGTTTTACAGGATCTGCTGCCTCCTGTCTAGTAACTCCGGATGGTCAATTTTTTTTAACGGATGGGAGATATATTGAGCAGTCTAAGCAGCAGGTAAAAGGTTTTAAAATCTTTACTAATATGGCATCGCATCTTGACCAAATCAAAGATAATAAAATAAATGTAGACGGTCTAAAAATCGCTTTTGAGGGAGAGCATACTAGCTATTCGTATTTCCAGATGATGAAGGGTGTCTTACCAGGTATAACATGGGAGAACTCAACAGGGATATTAGAGGAACTAGCTTCTGTTAAAGATCAGCATGAGTTAGACTGTATACGTGTAGCAGTTGAAATAACAGATAAGGTGTACGAAGAAATCTTGCCGATGCTGTCACCGGGGTATACAGAAAAAGCTGTTGCAAACGAATTGGTATCAAAATATCGTAAATACTCAGAGGGAGAGGCATATAGTCCAATAGTTGCTGCTGGACCCAATGGCGCCCTCCC
Source organism: uncultured Fidelibacterota bacterium (assembly GCA_913041325.1). The sequence goes on from CAJWHU010000034.1 coordinate 8,892, forward strand.
GCACGCAGTACCAACAGATAGAGAGTTTCAAAAAGGTGATTTTGTTGTTATCGACGCTGCAGCAAAATATGAAGGATATCATGCTGATATGACTAGAACTCCCGTTGTTGGGAAAGCTACATCTAAACACAGGGAGATATACGAAATCGTAAAAGAATCTCAATCACGTGGCTGTGCTATGGCTAAAGCTGGGGTTCCTTGTAAAGAAGTTGACGCAGCTACAAGAGATTATATCCACGAAATGGGGTATGGTGAATACTATACGCACGGCACAGGACACGGTTTGGGGCTAGAAATTCATACAACCCCAAGATTTAGCCCTCAAAGTAATCAAATTTTAAAAAAGAATAATGTCATGACAATTGAGCCTGGAATTTATATTGCAGGATGGGGTGGTGTAAGAATAGAGGATGATGTTATTATTAAAGATGATGGCTGTGAAATATTAAATAGGACAACAAAGGACTTGGTTGAACTAAATTAATCAGACTGCTATATCTTGTGAATATTTATTCTCATCCGCAACTATATGATGCTATACATCATAACTATAAATTGGATATAGCTCTCGTGCAGTCTATTGCAAAAAATATAAGCGGATCAGTACTCGAATTGGCATCTGGCACTGGTAGGCTAGCAGAGCCAATTATTAAGCTAGGTCTTAATTATACCGGCTTAGAATTAAGTGAACCATTTATTAATCTAGCAAAAAAAAAATACAGGCATAATTCTGAGTTTGTTCAAGGTAATATGCAAAATTTTAAACTCGGCAAATACTTTAATTTTATATTTATCGGTTTTAATTCATTTCTACACAATCTTACATTGATGGATGCTCAAAATTGTCTAAAATGTGTTAGAAAACATTTATCGAGCAATGGTAGGTTTATGATTTCTGTGTTCATTCCTGACCCGGCATTCTTGTATAGAGATAGTGAGGAGCTATATCCCGTCACTGATTATTTCCAGTTCCAAAACTCAAAATGCAGAATGATGGAGAAAAACAAATACGATCCCGAAACACAAATTAATAACTTAACATGGCTAATTGAAAGGAATGGTAAAGTAGAGTCTAAAGAATATCATTATAGTATGAGAATGTTTTATCCTCACCAGATGGATATGATATTATCGCAAACTGGGTTTTTAATCAGAGATAAGTATGGCGACTACGATCAATCGCCCTTAAACGCTGAAAGCAGCATGCAAATATATATCTGTGAAGCAAACTAATCAGTTTGACTTATTTCATTCAGTTAAAATACTGAATGAGCGAGATAAAAGCCTTAGTAGATTGTTTAGCAATTATGAGGTGAACGATCTAAAACCTGAAAAAAATTACCTTAAATCATTAATTCGCTCTATTATATACCAGCAATTAAGTGCTAAAGCTGCAAAAAAGATCTTTGAAAGATTTATCTCTATTTTCCCAGGTAATTCATTTCCTGATGCGCAGACCATATCTAGAATGAATATCGATCGGTTCAGAGCTGCAGGTATATCATATAATAAGTCACATTATATAAAAAATATTGCCGATGCTTTTAATACTGAAAAAAAAATTTTTAACAACTTAAGAGATATGAGTGATCAAGAAATCATAACTACTTTAACGCAAATAAAAGGTATAGGTATTTGGACAGCACAGATGTTTTTGATGTTTACGCTTAATAGACCTGATATATTTCCGGCTTCAGATCTTGCGATGCAAAAAGGATATCAGGTTTATTTTAAACTAGATTCTCTACCTAAGCCAAGCGTTATGTTGGACCATTCACAGGTTTGGGTCCCCTACAGAACCACTGTCAGTCTCTACTTATGGTCTGTCCTTGAGGGCCCCTTTGAGTGGTAAAATGATTAAAGCTATATTTTTTGATATTGGGGGTGTCTTATTAGATATACACATAGAGAAAACATACCAGTTTTTGAGTGACTGTATTGATGTTGATAAAAACATTATAAAGCAGAGATTTCCATGGGATGCGCATGATGAATATGAAAAAGGTCTTATTAACAACAAGGAATGGTTTCTTATCTTTAAGGATTCTCTTCCCCAACCATGCTGCCTTAAAGAGTCCGACTTTTGGAAAGCTTGGAAACTTCTTCTTGGCAGGGAAAAGGGAACAAAAAGAATCCTAACAAAATTAAAAAGTAATTATAGCCTGTGGCTATTATCTAATACTAACCCTCAGCATATCAAAGATGAAATAGAAAAGAACTATACATTTCCAAAGCTTGTAGATGGTGCTATATATTCGTTTGATGTCGGCTATAGAAAACCAGATAAAAGCATCTATAAGATTGCTATGGAACAAGCAAAAATTCAGGAGCCAAATGAAAGTCTTTTTATCGATGACCTATATGAAAATATACTTGGCGCAAAGAGTGTTGGGATGAACGCTATTCACTTTCGCTCTACGGGGGAACTAATAAATAAACTAGTCGATTTTAATATATATGTGTAGGAGTTGAATTGAAACAAGCATTTTTTATAATCTTCATTTTTTATACCAACTTGAATGCTACAGGCACCTGGATGTGGAATAATCGCACACATGGAGAGTTAAAGTGGACAACTATTGAGACTAAAAACTTTAACGTTCACTATCATCAAGGCATTCGTGAAATTGCTCTTAAGGGTGCATCAATCGCAGAACAAGTGAGACCAACATTGATCAAACAAATGAACCTGGATACGTTGCCAAAGCTGGATATTGTTCTCACTTCTGAAGATGAGATTCTCAATGGTTTTGCCCTCCCCGCAAATTATACAATTATTTGGGTAGACCAAAATGATGCATCTTTATGGTCTGGAGATGAAAAATGGTTAAGAACTGTTCTGGCTCACGAGCTACAGCATCTTGTGTATAACAATACGGTAAAAGGGCCATGGTGGTTGCCTGAACCAATGAACTATTTGGCTCACAGAACCCCAGCATGGTTGGTTGAGGGAATGGCGGAATATTATACCGAAAAATGGAGGCCTTGGCGTTTCGAAATGTCGCATAGAGGGCATGTAATTAGAAATACTGTAAGCAAAATTAGAGATCCACACAATGATGGCTTTTCAAAAACTTTATATCTTGCTGACCGCTTTGGAGATTCTACAATAACAAAAATATTAAACTTTCGGAACAAACTTGGGTACCTGGACTTTGAACATTCATTCAAAAAACATACAGGAATAACTGTAAAACAATTCAATGAAGACTGGCGTAGACTAATGAATACCTTCTACTACGGGCAGAGATCCCAGAAAGAAACACTCAATGAGGCAGGTTTAGTTCGCAAGCTTCCTGTAAAAAGAGTTGTCGCATTTGATTATTTTAGTGATACAAACAGGATTGCAATTGTGGGTCAATTGTCAAAAGGTCAGGGCGATTTATCATTAATCCTTGCAACTAGAGATACCCTAAAAGAAAAAAAAACCAGAAAAAAGAGGTTAAAAAAATCAAAAAAAACAGGCAAGAAGCCAAAAAAAGTAAAACCAATATGGAAGCTAAAAGAACTAGATCATGGTAGGTTTGGTGAAATAAACAATAATCTTGATGTATCGCCAGATGGGGAGAAAATAGTCTATCCCAAATATGGATACGGCAAAAACCAATCCTTGGGTTACGATATATATGTATTCGATTTACTTACAAAAAAGAAAACAGTTTTAATCAAATCAAAAAGAGCTAACTATCCTAAGTTTTCACCAGATGGTAAATCAATACTATTCGTTGCACATAAAAATTCGACATCCCAGTTATATACTATGAACATGAACAGTAATAAAATAAAGCAGATTACTAATAACCAGGGCGACGTTCAGATCATCACACCTAATTGGAAGCCAGACGGAAAAGCAATTGCTTTTGCGATGTCGGGAGAAGACGGGCAAATGGATATTTATGTAATTGATATTCAAACCAGAGCTTTAAAACAAATAACAGATTCCGCTGAGGCAGATGCTTTCCCTGTCTGGCATCCTGAAAGTGAGCAAATTTCGTACACTGGTTACTATAACAATAGTCCCAATTTATACACCTATAATTTTAAAACTAATCAAACTGTACAAAATACTGACTTGTGGAATATGTATTGGAGCATGGATTGGAATAAAGAACTATCAACAGTAACGGCAATGACTCTTAA
>CAJWHU010000035.1 GCA_913041325.1 uncultured Fidelibacterota bacterium
AAAGCCCTGTAATTACTACAAATTTGTCTCTGGGGATTTTGACATCAATATTTTTTAGGTTGTGTTGGCGAGCACCCCGTATGATAATTTCGCTTTTTTCTTTCATGCCAATTGATTGATTTAAATTATTTTTTAGCCTAAAAGTTACATTTATATGATTACGCAACTAAAATAGTTTATGCGAAATGTTTAGGCACAAAGAGTTGTAATCCAAAGCCAGCTTCATTATCTTTAGATATGGACTCATTAACAAACCAACTCCTTATAGCGATGCCGAATTTGAAAGATCCATTTTTTTCTCAGGCAGTTGTTTATATTTGCGAGCATGGTAAAGATGGTGCTTTTGGCATTATAATAAACAAGAAATATCACGATTTAAAACTCAATACTTTTTTTAAAAGATTAATTCAAATCAACGATGAATTCCGTAGGTACGAAAACACGATATACTTTGGCGGGCCAGTTTTAGTTGGAAAAGGTCTTATTTTTCATAAGGAAAACGTTAAAACAAAAGAATCAATAAAAATATCAGAATCTGCTTACATTACAAGCAATCTAAATATTTTAAAACAACTTGATGATGGAATAGACTCACGTTTTAAATTGGTGCTAGGCCATGCTGGGTGGTCTAGAGGACAACTAGAAAATGAACTGAAAAATGGTGATTGGCTTGTCCAAAATGCAACTGATGATTTTTTGTTTAATACTCCCCCAAAAAAGTTATGGAGTTACGCTACCAGTTCTCTTGGTTTTGACACTAACAACTTAGTTGGAGTATCTGGCAGAGCATAAATGCATTTAATGCAAGTAGGTGATTGTCTTCTGCTATTTAAAATACAAAAAATATTCTTCTTGATTTTGCTTTAAGTAAAACTAAAAATTAGAACCTATATATGAATGCTTTTATTACATGTCGTAAGCTTTTTTTCCAACTCACTATTTTAGTGGTGTCACTTGGTGGTTGTGTTAAGGAGAATCCATCGCGTCACTTAAACCTCGGTGACTGGTATCTAAAAAAAGGACTAGTCGATGAGGCTATTATGGAATATAGGGAAGTTTCTAGGCTTTATGGGGGCGAGCAAAGCAAACTAAATAGAGATGAATTCCAGACACTCGGTACAGCGCACATGAAGTTGGCAATAGCCTATACAAAAAAAGGTTGGTGGGAATACGCTTTGAGTGAGGCAAAGCGAAGTTTTGACATTTCACCAAACAAAGACTGTCATGAACTTATCTCCTTGATTCAAGAAAAACTAAAACAAGGTTCTAGTTTATAATACTTTAAAAGCAATACTAAAAAGACCCAGATCTAGACTCACCACCATCACAGTATATTATAGAACAGTTAATAAAGTCTGCTTCGGGTTTCAGCAGCATGGAAATTGTTCCAGCAATATCTTCAGGAGTTGTTGTACGCCTCATCGGGTTGCGTTTTTTTGTATTCTCGACCCACATCTCCCAGCCATCAGTAATTTTAGTCAGAGCTCGAGTTGGCGTAATACCTGCTTGAACCGCGTTAGCAGTGATGCCAAATTCACCTAACTCCCAGCCAATTTGTCGAATGATTGCCTCCATTGACACCTTAGCCACGCTGACAGGACCATATCCCTCCATTGCAACATAATTACCTTCACTTGTGAGGCCTAAAACCCTAGAGCCACTGGCTAGCATCTTAGCATCATAAAGCTTTTGAGTCCAATAAAGTAAACAATTGCTCATTACATGAATCGTCATATCCATTTGTCTCTGTGTAACGGGTTTTTCCCCAAAAAAGTTGGTTGTTGTCCCAAATGCAATAGAATGAAGCAATAATTTTAGAGGTTGTCCGTTTGTTATTTCTTTGATTTGAGGTACAAACTTTTCAATGGTCTCTATAGCGGCCGCATTGGTGTTAAAATAATGACAATTATCATTCGTCATTTCTGATATTGCCTTAATATTTGCCTCGGCTATTTTTTTTGTTTCGCCCCTATCAAAATGAAATGCGATAATGCCATAGCCCTCGCTAGCAAGTTTTTTCGCGGTCGCAGCACCGTGCCCAGTTGAACCACCTAAAATTAAAGCCCATTTTGACATTTTATCTCCAAATTTTAATAGTTAATTTATTCAATTATATTACACATCAATTGTCATTTTAATGTCATTTAAAAATACACATTATCGATCGGCCTAGATCAAATAAAAATGTCAAAAAAAAATAGTTATTCTAAGAAAGATCTAATTGCAAGCGCAGAGGGCACGTTGCTAGGGAATGAAGCGGGTAAGCTGCCTCTTCCACCAATGCTTATGGTTGACCGCATACTAGAAATTTTTGATTCCGATGGAAAATATAACAAAGGGAAAATATTAGCCGAACTTGATATTAATGATGACTTGTGGTTCTTCAAATGCCATTTCAAAGAGGATCCTGTAATGCCAGGATGTTTAGGGCTTGATGGTTTGTGGCAATTGGTTGGTTTCTATCTAACTTGGAAAGGTGGGATCGGGAAAGGAAGAGCTCTTGGGGTAGGGGATGTTAAGTTCAAAGGGCAAATTAGACCTTATCATAAAAAAATAATTTATAAAATTGACATAAAAAAACTGATAGATCGTGATGGGAAACTAATGGTTTGGGCTGACGGGACTGTAAGCACAATAAGCAAAACCATTTATCATGCAAAAAACCTACAGGTCGGCCTATTTAGCGGTCTTACGTATGACTTTGGTGGTGACCCAAGTCAAGACTCATTTTGAGGTAACTCTAAAACTACATGTCTCTTAAGTGTGGAATCGTGGGGCTACCTAATGTCGGAAAGTCAACGCTCTTTAATGCTTTAACTCAATCAGGTATTCCTGCTGAAAACTATCCATTTTGCACAATTGATTCAAATATTGGCATCGTTGAGCTCCCAGATGACAGAATATTTAAATTAGCTGAAATTTACAAACCTAAAAAAACTACGCCAAGCATTGTTGAATTCATCGATATCGCAGGCCTAGTAAAAGGCGCGAGTAAGGGCGAGGGACTAGGAAATCAGTTTCTTGGTCAGATTAGGCAGGTATCAGCAATTATTCATGTTATAAGATGTTTTGAAAATACCACCATTAGTCACATAGATGGGAGTGTTAACCCTTCAAGAGACCTAGAGACAATTAACACAGAATTACTTCTTGCTGATTTAGCAACGCTTGAAAAAAGGGCAGAAAAACTAGAAAAAACTATTAAGTCCGGAGATAAAAACTCATCTATTCTTCTAGAACTAATTAAATCTTTAATTCGTAGTATTTCAGATGGTGTTTTTGCACGTGATTTGATTATAGATCAAGAACTTGAGCCTTTAAAAAAGACATTACATCTTTTAACAGATAAACCAACTTTATATATTGCGAATATAGATGAGCAAAGCTTGTTAATTGAAAAAGACAATGAATACGTCTATTCATTGAAAAAAAACATGTTCATTAAAAACGCTAAGGTCCTACCACTTTGTGGTACCATAGAGCAAGAAATATCATTGTTAAATAAACAAGAAAAACAATTATTTTTAAATGAGTACAACCAAAAAGAACCTGGGCTAAATAAAGTTATTAGAGAAAGCTTTAGCTTGTTAGGCTTACATAATTTTTTTACTTGTGGTGCAGAAGAGGTAAAGGCCTGGACAATACCGTATAACGTCACCGCTCCAGAGGCAGCTGGAAAAATCCACAGCGACTTTCAACGCGGTTTTATAAAAGCGGATGTCTTTAGCTGCGATGACTTATTTAGACATAGGAGTGAAAAGTCTCTTCGCGAGAAAGGTTTAATTAGACAAGAAGGCAAAGAGTATGTAATTAATGATGGAGACTGTGTGTTTTTTAAATTTAACGTTTGATGACTATTTTTGTTGCTCTTCTTCCTCCCAGTCTTCCTCCCAGTCTTCTTCATACTCGCCATCTTCTTCATACTCGTCGTCTTCCTCATCGTCGTAATAATACTCTGGAGGATAAGCAAAATAAGGGTTGTGGGTTAAACCATAGGGGTCATTAACTTTTGTTTGATCACTATCTAAGCTTTTATCTTCAGACTTTTTCTCTTCTGTATTTTGTGATTCTTGATTTAAGACAATTATTTTTGGCTCATTTTTATCAAATGAACTTCGGTTTTCCTCTGCGCTATTTATTGCGTCCACCACTAGTTTTCTGTCCTCGTCAGAAAGCCTATTTTCTCGTTCGGGAGTGATTAAAGCTGCAGCTTGTTGATTCCTAAAGTTTAAACCTGAAAGGATTGCGAAAAACAGTATAATTAATGAAAATATCGCGCCTTCGGGCTCAAGCTCCATACCTCCCCATATATTTTGTTTTATTCCAAAGCCGGAAAATATCCCTAGGGAAAGTAAAACGCCAAACAGAATAATCATATTACCCATTTCCCTTGGAACATGTGACTCCATAACCAGCATGTATGCAAACCATGCCAGTATACCCAGTACAGCAACAATGATACTGATTAGGTGCTCACCAAGAAAAAGGCTTGTAAAAAAACCGACAACGCCAGCCGCTGGAATAATGAAACCGACCCCAGTTTTCATATCTTTAGCCATTTTGAAACTCCTTTAATACCTCGAATTATATCAAAAATTGGTGCTTGTTATCAACAAATGCAAGATTTTTAATAGGTTATAATATTGTTCAGTAATTGCGTTTATTCTAGGCTTGGGCTGGTGTAATTTAAAGCCTAACATGAAAAATAATCTTGTAAAAGTCGGTGTAATAGGAGTTGGACACCTAGGTCAACATCATGCCAAACATTACAAAAATTTGCCTGAATGTGATATGATTGGAATATTTGATGTAGATGATACACAATCAACAAGAATATCTAAAAAATACAATATACCCTCGTATAGTGCTTTGGAAAGCCTATTAGACAGAGTTGATGCAGTTTCCATTGTTACCCCAACTAGACATCACAGTTCAGTAGCTAAACTATGTATCGAGAGAGGAAAACATGTTTTCATTGAAAAGCCAATTACACAAACCTTAGAACAGGCAGATAAGCTACTGAAAATAGCAAAGCAAAAAAATGTGCTGATCCAGGTCGGCCATATAGAGAGATTAAACCCTGCTCTCACTGCATTAAAACCATTTTCTATCAGCCCCAAATTTATTGAACTGCAAAGACTAGCTCCTTATACATCTAGAGGAACAGATGTTCCTGTTGTGTTGGATAAAATGATTCATGATATTGACATATTACTGTCTTTAGTACATTCTCCTGTAGAAGCAATACAAGCTAAAGGATTATCAATTCTAACTAATTCAGTTGATGTCGCGCACGCAAGAATTCGATTCGAAAATGGAACTGTTGCTAGCATTATGTCAAGCCGTATTGCAAAAAATGATGTGAGAAAAATTAAATTATTTCAACTTGAGCTCTACGCAACAATTGATTTATTTGCTCAAACTACAGAGGTTTATCGGGTTTTAGAGGACGAAAAACAAGGAAGCCCATCTGCTCTAATTGAACCTTTTGATTATGATGATAAATCCTTGTATATATCATATGAAAAACCAACCTTGGAAAAGAAAGACCTGCTAAAAGTAGAATTGAAAAATTTTATTTCATCGATAAAAGGTACAGAAACCTCTATTGTCTCGGGTGTGGAGGGGAGGGATGCGCTTCAGGTCGCATTAAAAATCCAGAACAAGATCGTACAGGACCTAAATTGAAAGATTTGCGTAATTTTGTATTTTCATATAGAAGCTTTACACCAATTCCTCTTGCCATACTTTTAATATACTTTTCTTCTCCAATTTATCCCTATTCGCTGATTGGGTTAGTCCTTGTTTTTTTTGGAGAAATCATCCGGATGAGTGCCGTGAGCCATGCTGGTGGGAGAACAAGGACTACTAAGGTTGGCGCACCAAGCTTATGTAAATCAGGACCATATTCAAGGACAAGAAACCCTTTGTACCTAGGAAACGTGATAATCTACGGCGGAGTTTGCCTACTTTCAGGCGGTCCTTATTTGGTTGAAATGTTCTCATTAACGATCATCTATTTTATTATCCAATATACACTGATCATATCTTTGGAAGAAGAGACCCTGACAGCGCTATTTAAAGATGATTACTTAAACTATTGCAAAAATGTACCTCGTCTATTCCCACGGTTAATATCACGGCAAAAAATGCCTATATACAACACCTCCCTTAGCTTATTAAAAACCTTGAAGACTGAAAAGAGAACACTTCAAAATATTGCGCTGTTTATTGCAACAATTTATTCTAAATCTATTCTATTACCCCAACTCCTAAATTGATATTAATTCTCTTTTTAATTTGATGAAGAAATATTTTATCATTGCTGGCGAGCCTTCTGGAGATTTATATGGCGGAAATTTGATCCGCTCTTTGAAAGAAATAAACCCTGACACATCATTCATGGGACACGGTGGGGACTCAATGCAGAAAGAAGGTATGAAGATAATTGAACATGTTGACAACCTGTCAATTATGGGCTTTTATGAGGTATTAAAGGAATTACCAAGGATGTTATTGATAATGAAAAAAACGATCGGCCTGATTAAAAAGTCAAAGCCAGACAGGGTAATTTTAATAGACTATCCGGGATTTAACTTAAAATTAGCAAAGAAAATTCACCATCTGAAAATTCCCATCACATATTTTATTTTGCCACAAGTTTGGGCATGGAAGAAAAATAGAATCAAAATAATAAAAAGCTATATAGACCAATCTATTTCAATATTCCCTTTTGAGGAGAAATGGTTTAAAAGGAACGGCATTCCCGTGGAATTCTTTGGTCACCCTCTTGCTGATGAGGAGCACCTCAATGAATCTACGAAAGAATTTTTTAGAAGACACTCGTTAGATATAAAAAAACCGATAGTAGCCTTGCTTCCAGGCAGCAGACAGCAAGAAATTGATCGACATTTGGACATTTTAATTGAAACAATTAAATTGTTAAAAAAAGAGATAAAAGATATCCAGGTGATAATTGGAAAATCTCCCAACGTTAAGCTGCCGAAACTCCCAGATTTTTATAGGATTGAAGAAAATTCGAAGAAGGCAATGGTCGTATCAACTGCCGCCATTGTAGCATCTGGGACGGCAACTTTGGAATGTGCGTTTGAACAAACTCCATTAGTTGTATGTTACAAGCTTTCTAATCTGTCGTGGTGGCTGGCAAAAAGACTTGTTCAGATTAAATATTCTTCTATCGTAAATATAATTGTAGATCGTGCTTTAGTTCCTGAATGCATCCAAAATGATATGAAACCAAAAAATATTTTAGACAAGCTACTTCCACTACTAGATGATAAATCTGAAGATCGAAAAAAGATGATTTTTGATTTTAACAAGATTAAAAGATCTTTGGGGGGTCCAGGTGTCTATAAGAGAATCGCAGAGGCTATAACAAAGCAATGACCCAAAACTCTCAAAGAGATATAAAATCTAATTTAAAAACTTTTTTGGGAAGCCAGTTGCTAAAAATTTTTTACGGACTTAACCGGCGGATAGTGAGAGGAAGAGAAAACTACTTAAAATTGACTGAGGACGGAAAATCTGTTATAATTGCCGTATGGCACGGTCATTTGTTATCAGTATTCCACGATTTGAGAGATCTAAAAATCAATGCATTAGCAGGAACTCATAATGACGCTGAGGAAATATCACGGATAGCCTCAAACTGGGGATGGAAAATGATACGAGGTTCGAGCAAGGAAAAAGGTAGTTTAGCATATAAAACTATTCTGAGGGTTTTAAACAAACCAGGATCAATGTTGTTTATAACACCAGATGGACCAACAGGACCAAGAAAAATTCCCAAACCAGGCTTGATTAGGGCTGCTCAGATGACGGGGGCATATATTATACCAGTGAGTGTACATTCGACGCGAAATTGGCAATTTAAGAACTGGGATATATTTCATTTAGAGAAACCTTTTGGGAAAATTTTTATTACCTATGGAGAGCCCATTAATTACGATAAAAATGAAGAAAGTGAGGAGTGTATCAATAAATTTATTCAGGCGATGAAATTAACGGAAAGAAATAATTTGTTCTATGCAAATAAAAAGTAGATCGCCAAAAGCCAAATTGATGTCTTTATATTTTCTATCTTGGATATACAAATCTATAACCTCTTTTAGAAATTTATTGTTTAATTATATAAAAATTTGCACCAGTAGTGTCCCATGCATGGTTATAAGTGTTGGAAATATTACAACTGGGGGAACGGGGAAAACACCACTGACGATTTTTCTCGCTTCATCTCTACGAGACAAAGGTTATACTGTTGCGATTTTGAGCCGCGGTTACCTGAGAAATACGTCCGGAACTGTTCTAGTGTCAAAAGGGAATGGTCCGATATGTTCATGGGAAGAATGTGGTGACGAAGCTTACATGATCGCTAATCATACCAGTTCACTACCCATCGTTGTTGATAACAAGCGAATAAGGGGTGCAAAATACCTGCTAACGATGTTCTCTCCTGATATAATTGTATTGGATGATGGCTTTCAACACAGATCGATATCAAGAGATCTAGATATTTTACTGATTAATGGAAGCGATAAATTGGATGATCATAGATTGTTGCCACTTGGCAAACTCAGAGAATCCTGGCATAACGCAAAAAGATCTGATATTTTAATTATTACTAAGAGGAATCCGGCTATAAACATCGCAGAAAAAATCAAATATTTAAACAAACCGACCTTTAGAACAAAATCAAAAAACTATATTTCAAATGCTTGCAATGTGGTTATTGATTCTGTAGAAAAGAATGAAAATGTCTTCGTTTTTTCTGGCATAGCAGATCCCTCAACTTTCTTAGCTGAAGTAAAAGATTATGGTTTCTCCATTGTAGGTTTCAAAACTTACCCAGATCACTACAGGTACAGGAAAAAAGACATGACGTCTTTAAATAGAAAAGCTAAAGAATCTGGAGCTGATTTTATGATTACTACTGACAAAGATTGGGTTAAAATTATAAGTTTTGAGCCGAGTTATAAGATTCTAGCGATGGGCATTAGTGTAGAGCTAGAAAATAATGCAGAGTTTTTTAAACTTGTGGAAAGTAAATCTAAATCTGTGACATTCCCCAAGCAAACACAACGCCAACAAAAGTAAGCATTAATGGCCAACCTGTATTTAGTATTTGTTGAGTACTGGGGTCATTAAAAACATGAACCTGAAATTCATGGGTTGATGTAGCTCCATGTTCATCAACGGCCATCAATATAAAATCATTCATACCAAGTTGGCTTTTTCTAGGAGTCCACTCAACAACAGCCTTCTTTTTATCAAAGCGTGCATATTTGGGGAGCCTAACTGCTCTATAGGCTACCTTATCTCCGTTTAAGTCTTCAGTTGCAATTTTATATCTCCACGAATGACCAGTTAAACCAACAGGTTTTGGATTAGACATCACTGTCGGGGCGTTATTTACGAAAATTTTACCCATCTGCACATCAGTACCGTAACCGTCACTTACCGCCACTTCAAACGAATTATTGTTAATCTGGGCAGCCTTTGGAACCCATAATATTTTTCCATACCTGTCCATTTGCATGCCATGAGGACCCTTTAGCAGTGTATATTCTAGTATTGAGTTGTCATTTTTGTCATCTACCCTAACTTGATATTTAAAAAGTTCACCAACTAAGCCCATGTGCGGGGGATTTGAAACTATTGTTGGGAGATGATTAGCATAGATCTCAAAAGATTGCTCATCAAAAGAACGTCTTGTTGCCCCATCCGAAATCCTCACAGATATCCTGTGAATATCAGCTTGCTCAACAGTGGGGGTCCATCTTATAGTTCCCGATGACTCTTCTACGACCATGCCTTCAGGGAAATCTTTAAGCCGGAATCTAAATGGATTAACTCTTTCAACAATGACTCTAGGCGGTTTCCCTTTGTCACCATGAAAAAATTCCCAAAGAAAGTCTTTAACTTTTATGGTTCTACCATCTCTGGTATTTAGAATTACCCACAATCTATCATCTTCAAAAAATACCGAATGAGTATATCTTTTAAGATCTAACCTCGAAACTAATGAATCAGCCGGATATTTAGGATCAACATAATAAATGGATTTGGCATTGTGCCAATCTCCAAGAAATCGATCAATATTCGATATAGCAACATCGTCAGTAATGTTTATTGAATACATTCTAATTTTTGAAACATCCTCTATTTTTACATATCGCTTAAATGGGAGATATGCTCCTTTGTTCCTATCATCTATCATAATTTTATATGAATATTCTTCACCAACTGTTGCTGACATTACCGGGACTGATATAATTTTTGGCTTCGCATTGACGAAAAATTCGGATTTAATTAATCTTTTTTCGCGTCCATCTGAAACCTCTATCTGTAAAGTATGAAAGTCTAAATCGTTCATAGTTGGAGTCCATCTAAGGTAGCCAGTTTGTGGGTCCATTCTCATCCCTGTCGGCAGTGAATCAGCGCTAAATACAAGTACATCATTTTTATTTGGGTCCTCTATATTTAGATCAAATTCCCATGTCTCACCAACATCAATCGGGTTTATCATCGGTGGTGTTTTGTTAATGATAGGAGGGTGGTTGACAAATAAGTCTACAAACTGAGTATCAGTAGCCACTCCATGGCTAGCAATTACTGCATATTTTACACTATCCACCTGTACAGGATTAGGCGTCCATGAGATTGTACCATCTGGCTGCAATGCCATCCCATCGGGACCATAAAATAGTTTATAATTTATTATCTGATCTGGTTTTTGTTTCCATACTTTAACAGGATAGGAATATTTTGTACCAACACTTGCACTAACAGGAGGTTTCGATAATATTTTTACTCCAGCTCGGGAAAACAGTTTAAATTCTTGAACGGTTCTTTCGAACCCGTCGCTTGCAACTAAGCGAACATCGTAAACCTCTACATGCGCACTATCCGTTTTCCAAATCACAACATCATTTTCAATATACATTCCTTCTGGGCCAAACTCCAAAGAGTAGCTAACCGCTGCATCCAAGTTTCTATCTTGCACTATGGGTTCATACCTGAAAGTTGAACCTGCTATGAACTCTGTTATTGTGGGCTGAGTTAAGAATCTTGGAGGGTCATTAACATATATCCACAGGCCCTCGTCCCTGCTCTCAAGTACAGGGGTGGCTTTGAAAACCTGTTCCTCAAGTTTGTTACCTGTAGTCTGTTCAAAAATTTCGTCAACCTTCATTCTCACCATATAAGATATTGGAAATGCATCTAGCTGCTTATCTGTGGGAACCCAGTTGATTGAAGTGCTTTCATACAGGAAATACATCCCTTTTGGAGGTTGGCTGTCCCACCTAAAACTATAAAACTCATCAGATGTATCTCTAGGAATCGGGTAGAGAAATGGTTGCCCTGGCCTCAGTACGTATCTTGGTAAAATATGTTTTGGAAGCCTCTGTCCAACCGATTCTCTAGGCTTAGGCATTTTAGGAGCCTCAAGAGTTCTTACTATTTTTCTGGGAACAGCAACCCTTGGCTGCTCTTTCAATACGGCGGATTCAGATTTGTCAATTTCCAAAGTTTTTGGTATGTAAACTCCAGGTGACTGCCCAAGGTCAGTAATAATTTGTTCTTCTGGCTGCGGAAGTAAAGGCTTTTTATCTTCTGGCAAAACTTCAACAAAGACCTCAGGCACCTCTGGCTCTATGTCATCAATATTATCCATTAAGGCTGGTAGTTGCTTTTCGATGAACTCAGGGGTAATTAGATAGCCCTGATCTAGCCTATCTGATTTAATTCCAAGATTAACAACGTATGTAGCATTTTGATCACCATTCCAGCCTGACACAATAACACCACCAGTATACAAACCTGCTTTAGTCATTGGCGACATCGTAAAAACCTGCATGTCAGAAGGTATATGCTTCATGGCATTTTCAACCCCTTCAAGACCTCCGTCTTTTCCTGAAATCAAAGTTAATGAATTAAGGTCAGCCGATAAGGTGAGTATATCTTCATATCCATCTTGATTAAAGTCTTCTAGTGCAATCTGAGTTAGTGGCCCAGAAGTAATCGGAACCTCTTCAATTACTAGCGTAGCTGGAGTCAAGGTTAATGCAATTATATCCCCAGAACTAAATGAAGCAAGAATATCAAAAAACCCATCTGAATCCCAATCAGTAAGCTTAATTGAGTGTGTCAGAATACCATTGATGCCATCAATTTTTTTACGAACAAGGGGCCCTGAATCAAAAACTCCTCCAATGTTATAAAATGGCTGGGCTTTAATTGTATTCCCATCTGGACTCAATGCAATCACGTCATCATATCCGTCACCATCATAGTCGACAACCCCCACATATAGCAATCCGGAGCCAACTAGTAGCTGGTCAGGCCTTACTTTTTTCGAGAGAAAAAGGCCCCCTGAATTTGAGTTAACTACCGCAAAACCTCTAAAAGGACTACCAAGAGAGAGCACAATTTCTTGGTCGCCATCAGCGTCTTGATCTAGTAATTGAAAATTGTTACATCTTAACGATCTGTTTTCCTTGCCGATGTCTAATGTTGAAGATGGAATCTCAGAAAAGTTTTCTCCATCCCAATTATACGATGCAACGAAAACATGAGGAGTTGCACTATTCTCAAATTTGGATAAATTCATTACTAATATAAGATCAGGAGATCCATCACCATCAATATCTCCTATCTGAGCATCAACAAAGTCACCCTCTAATGATACTGGGGGCAAAAACTCCCAAATTAATGCTTGGTACCCATCGGAATCCACTTCATAAAACCTTACAATACTTGGGAAAACATCTGTTTCTGGATCTATTTCAAGAGCAAGAAACTCTAGCATATTATCGCTATCTAAGTCATAAGTTCCGTTCATGTGAATTATTTTTTCACTAAACCCGATAGAGATTGCAACAAAAAAGAGGGTGGTTTGTAATATTTGTTTCAGGTTAAACATATATTGAAATTACAAGTATATTTTATTTTTTATCTTGGTTATCGCTTTGATTTTTCACATCCTGCTTTACAGGTTTCTCAGTTGC
>CAJWHU010000036.1 GCA_913041325.1 uncultured Fidelibacterota bacterium
GGTAATTTTACTTGTCCAGTGCTAGACCTATAAGGGATTTGAGTCAGTGAAATTTCACCATCAACATAGATGTCAATAACTTGATAGGGAGAGTTGTGAATGATTTGAAGATTGGCGGTTTCTCGAACTACTTCATTAACAATAATTGTGCCTACCATCCCTTGACTAGCATGTGAACCAATAGTGCATATGTAATCATAATTTCCAACTTTATTAAAAACTAAAATTCCAATGGTGCATGGGCCAGAGCATGCAGGCAAACTTAACGATTCGGGACCAGCAGTGACTGCTACATCGTGATAGCCGCCTTGATTAACAAACTTAACAGTATCACCTTGTTCAATAGTTAAGCTTGATGGTTGATAATAATAGTTACCTGCATTTATGGTATGTAATTTCTGGGACTGCAGATTGCTGATAGCAAATAAAATAAATAAAACATAAATCATTTCATAATCTCATAATTAATAATACAATATAATTATAATGAAATTAAAATTAAACTATTCTTTAAAACGCTCAAAACGCTTATTTATATGCTCTGTAAATTTATTTGAACTAAAAAATTATTGAGCGTGGACCCTATGTCAGTTAAGAAAAAAATATTATTCGTTTGTACAGGCAATTCGTGTCGATCTCAAATTGCCCATGGTCTATTGAACAACATTGCCAGTGATAGATTTGAGGTATTTAGTGCAGGACTATCACCAAACAAAGTTCACCCCATGGCCATTGAAGTAATGAAAGAAATAGATATCGATATTTCTCATCATACCTCAGATCACTTAGATGATTATTTAGATAAAGATATAGATGTGGTCATAACAACCTGTGATGATGCAAATGAATCGTGCCCTTTTTTTCCTGGAAATGTAATGAGATTACATTGGAGCATTGATGACCCATTTGAAAGTTGGAATGTAGAAGAGAGCAATATTCAATTATTTAGAGATACTAGGAATAAGATCGAAGAGAAGATAAGATCATTCTTACGAAGCAATGAGGTATAATACTTTTTTAAACCAATTGATGTGATAATGGAACTATGTCCTTAATGTCTCCATTATTTAAGTTAAGTTTTAAACTCATAACATCTACATAATTCAGGGTTATTCTTTATGAGAAGAAGATTTGTAGCATTTAAATTAATCATTATTGTTTCATGTACCCTAAGTGGGTTTCCCCAATTGTTTCTTCCCATTGAATCTTTAGTAACTGATATGTACTGGGTGCAATATTTTCCTGAAAAATTTGTAAGATTTATAGGCTTATATGAACTTGTTTGCGCTTTAGGGTTTTCCCTTTCATTGCTTATTAAGAAATATTCTCATAGGATTACCATTTTTACTAGCCTTTTACTATCTGCTTTTATGTTCGGAGCTATGGCAGCAAATATTTATCTGGGTAGACCCTCCTTAATTGTGCCTTCTTTATCGTTTTTCGCAATATCTATCTATATTTTATACTACTACCTAAACTACTCTAAGAAAAATAATCTAGAAGAGAATTAGAAATTGTTTTCTTATACTTCTCTTGGTAATAAATTTCTCAGATTTTACATTTGTTAAATAAGGAGGTCTAATGGATCGCCGCCATTTTATGAAATCATCCATAATGGCTGCTTTAGCAAATCCAATACAAGCTATGGCAAAATCCAAAACGATGAAAATTAAAAAGGGGCATATCGCAGTTATCGGTGCAGGCGCTTTCGGTGGATGGACCGCCCATCATTTACTAAAAAAAGGCTATGATGTTACATTGTTGGATGTTTTTGGTCCAGGTAATTCGCGAGCAAGTTCGGGGGGAGATTCAAGAGTCATTAGAGGTATCTACGGTGAAGATAAAATATATGTGGATTTGGTAGCTCGCTCATTTAAGCTTTGGAAACGATATCAAAAACAATGGCAACAGTCCCTCTACTTTCCTACGGGGGCCCTTTGGTTTTTTCAAGTTGACGATACTTATGCACAAAAATCCCTTCCGATCGTAAACCAAGCAGGATTAAAATCTGAGCAATTATCAAAAAAGGAAGTTGAAAAAAAGTTTCCTCAAATAGATCTAAATGGTCTCAAATCCTTTTATTTTGAACATGAGGCAGGATATTTACCTGCCAGACATTGTTGTCAAGTTGTCCTAGAAAATTTTGTCAAAAGAGGGGGAGAATACAAACAATTGGCTGTAGAACCAGGCAAAATTCTGAACAATAAACTAAGTGAATTGATTCTTTCTGATGGGTCTAAACTGAATGCCGATTCATATGTATTTGCTTGTGGCCCTTGGCTATCTAAGATATTTCCCAATGCATTAAAAGATATTATTACGCCAACCCGTCAGGAGGTATTCTTTTTTGGTACCCCTTATGGTGATTCAAGTTTATTTGAGTCAAATATGCCTGTGTGGGTCGATTTTGGTAAAAAAATATGGTATGGAATTCCTGGTGCAGATTGGAGGGGGTTTAAAGTGGCAGACGATACTAGAGGTGCTGAATTTGACCCAACATCAGGCGATAGAACAGCATCTGAAACTGGACTAGAATCTGCTCGTAATTATCTAGCAAAAAGATTCCCTTCGATGAAAGATGCCCCATTGCTCGAATCGAGAGTGTGCCAATATGAAAATAGTCCTGATGGAAATTACATTATTGATAAACATCCAGAAGCAGAAAATACTTGGGTAATCGGTGGAGGGTCGGGACATGGCTTTAAATTAGGTCCTGCGCTCGGAGAGTTTGTGGCAGATCGTGTAATTGGCAACAAAGGGATAGATTCATTCTTTGCACTGTCAAGATTTAATAATGATTTGGATAAGAAGACCCAATTCAATCCTCAGTAATTGCTAGCTTTTATCAAAAATAAAGGCTTTTTGCTATAGTTACGACCTAACTTTAAAAAAATGGAACAATCGCACTCATAAATTGTAACTACTACCTTGCACCACATTGTGGTGTAAGGTTCATACGTAGAGAGTGGGGTTGATTCATCCTCCTTCGGATATTTCAGTCGAATTTCGGGGGAGTTCGGCTATTGTTTCTCCCCACTCTTTTGTTATTATATCTTAATTTTTTCTGTTTATCTATATAAATACCTTATTTATTTAATATATTGAATAATTATAATAAAATAATTAAACTATTAAATCAGAATTTATTAAATATTTAAATTAAGGATAAATTATGGATGGTATAGCTAAAGCTGATAGTGCCCTTTTTACAATCAATAATGTATGGATGCTGGTCTCAACTATTCTTGTTTTCATTATGCATTTAGGTTTTGCTTCATTAGAAGTTGGACTTACTCGAGCTAAAAACACAGTAAACATATTATTTAAGAATGTATCAATTCTGGCGATTGGAATCTTGACGTATTCAATATGTGGTTTTAATCTAATGTATCCGGGAAATTTCGCATTTGGTGAATATTTTGGATTTGGTGGTTGGGGAATTTCAACACCAGAAGGTTCAGCTGGCTTGATCGATTACTTTAATGGCCAATATACCTATTTTACAGATTTTATTTTTCAGGCCATGTTTGCTGCAACAGCAGCGACCATTGTGTCTGGAGCTGTGGCAGAACGAATAAAATTATCCAGTTTTTTAATTTTCTCAACTATCTATGTAGCATTTGTTTACCCTATCGCTGGTTCTTGGAAATGGGGTGAGGGCTGGCTTGATTCAAAAGGTTTTTACGATTTTGCAGGTTCAACTCTGGTTCACAGCGTGGGCGGTTGGGCTGCTCTAATTGGGGCTTATATCTTGGGCCCAAGAATAGGGAAATATGGAAACAAAGGAATAATTCCAATTATGGGGCACAGTATGCCTCTTGCATCGATCGGGGTTTTTCTTTTGTGGTTTGGATGGTATGGGTTCAATGGTGGTTCAGTTCTTTCCGCTGATCCTGGTAATATATCTTTAGTGTTTGTTACCACTACTCTTGGCGCTGCCGCGGGAGTATTGGGCGCAATGACTTTGTCTTGGTACTTATCCAAGAAACCAGACTTGTCAATGGTTTTAAATGGATCTCTTGCAGGTTTAGTGGGTATCACCGCAGGAGCAGATGTAATTAGTCCAATGAATTCTGTCATTGTTGGTTATATTGCAGGCCTTTTGGTGGTTGCGTCAGTTTTATTTTTTGATAGGCTCAGGATCGATGATCCCGTTGGTGCAATCTCTGTGCATTTAGTTTGCGGCATATGGGGAACTTTGGCTGTTGGGATTTTCAGTGCAGAGCACAGTCTCATTACACAATTCATAGGTGTTTTTAGTTATGCAGTATTTTGCATTATTTCTTCATTCATATTATTTCTATCAATTGATAAACTATTAGGTTTAAGAGTAAGCGAGGACGAAGAATTGACTGGATTAGATCTTGGTGAGCATGATATGGAAGCATACTCTGGTTTTCAAATTTTTACTGTCGAATAATTTTGGAGAAAAAATGAAACTTATAATTGCTATCATACAGCCGGAAGAATTACCACAAATAAAAGAAGAATTGATTAAAAGGAAGATATATAAATTCACAGTTACAAACGCTAAAGGCCAAGGAAAAGAAATCCCTGTTCAAGAAGTATATAGAGGATTGTCCCATGAAGTAACCTTGCTGAACAAAGTCAGATTAGAAATTGCACTAAACGATGACTTTGTCAATGATGCTATTGAAGCAATAACAAAGGTTGCTCAAAAGGATGGAGACAAAGGAAGAGGAAAAATCTTTATATTGCCCATTGAGGAGTGTATTAGAATACGCTCAGGAGAAAGAGGTTCAGAAGCCATCGGTTAATATTGCTGAATTTATTTGTTATCTTTGATAAAACTAAATTCATGTCTCAATAAAAGTTTTATTTGATAAATAAAATTAAATTGATTTTTTTATTTCATGTTCCATTGTAGTTTCGCGACGAAAATTAATTAATTTTTACAAATCAAAAAAAAAATAGAAAGATAAACAATGTCAAAAACAACTTCATTATTTGATCAGATTCAGTCACTCTACGCAACCTTTGAAGAAGAGCATAACAAGAATATGAATGGCAACAAAGCTGCAGGCAGTAGAGCTCGCAAAGCTTTAGGCGAAATCAAAAAACTTGTTACAGATTATCGCAAAGCTTCAGTTGCTGGCGAATAATTTCAATTAAAAGTTAATTTGCTTTCTGAAGGCCTCTTTCAAGAGGCCTTTTTTTTTATCTTTTTTAACAATTATTTACTTGAATTTTTATATCGCCAGAACCACTTTGCGTTAACATTTTTTTTGAAATAAATTAATTTAAAATTAAAAGGTAAATATAATGCGACCAGATTGGAATGGCATCTATCCTGCTCTAACGACCAAATTAACGACTGACGATAAGTTAGATATACCACTATACCTTAAAAACATTGAAGCACAAATCAATGCAGGAGTACATGGATGTGTTATTGCGGGTAGTTTGGGAGAAGCCAGTACCCTATCTCAAAAAGAAAAAATATCACTATTAGATGCAACTATCGCTCATGTTGATGGCAGAATACCAGTTGTAATGAACATAGCCGAGCAATCAACAGCGAAAGCAGTGAAAGCAGCTCATAATGCTCAGAAATCTGGAGCTGATGGGTTAATGATGCTTCCCCCCATGCGCTATCTCGCAGATTCATATGAAACTGTTGAATTTTATAAATCGGTTGCTAATTCCTGCGATCTTCCAATTATGGTTTATAATAATCCCTACGATTATAAAATTGAGATCACCATATCCATGTTTGAAGAATTGCTAAAAGTCAAGAACATCGGTGCTACTAAAGAATCAACTAGAGATGTAACCAATGTGACTCGTTTAAAAAATGCCTTTGGTGATGATTTAAAGATTCTTTGTGGTGTTGATACTCTAGCATTGGAAGAGCTCATTTTAGGCGCTGATGGTTGGGTTGCAGGTCTGGTGGATGCTTTTCCTGAAGAAACAGTTGTTATTTATGAATTGGTTAAACAAAATAGGATTAAAGAGGCCCGAAAAATCTATCGATGGTTTATGCCGCTTCTCGAGCTTGACATCCATCCAAAATTAGTTCAAAATATAAAACTTGCTGAAGTAGCTACAGGATTAGGAAGTGAATTTGTTAGACCACCTCGACTACCTCTTTCCGGCATGGAGAGAAAAAGAGTCCAAAATATTATTGATGAAGCATTGGCTTCAAGACCAGAAATGCCTTCCTTATGATTGAAAAGAATTTTATCGGCCATACATTAAGTGCTAAGGGAGAAAGAGTAACTCGAGGCTCTAACCCTGTAACAAGCGAAGTACTTCCAGGAGATTTTATCAATGCTACAGATGAGGAAATAACCGATACTGTTAGTAAATCTGCTCTAGCATTTGAGACTTATAGAACCAAAACAGGCAGGGAAAAAGCGAAATTTCTAAGAGCTATAGCTGAGGAAATTGAGAACTTAGGAGAGGTTTTAATTGAACGTTGCTGTGCTGAAAGTGGATTGCCTTTATTGAGAGTAAAGGGAGAATGTGGTAGAACTACTTCTCAACTTAGAATGTTTGCTGATTTAATAGAAGAAGGATCTTGGGTTGAAGCGGTAATTGAAAATGGTGATTCAAAAAGATCGCCTATACCCAAACCAGATCTAAGAAGGATGTTGGTTCCTTTAGGCCCAGTTGCAGTATTTGCTGCTAGCAATTTTCCTCTAGCATTTTCCACTGCTGGAGGAGATACGGCATCTGCTTTAGCTGGAGGCAATACTGTTATTGTTAAGGCGCATAGCGCGCACCCAGGAACCAGTGCCCTGATCGCTGAAGCAATTATAAAGGCAGCTAAAAGCACAGACATGCCTGATGGAGTATTTTCTTTATTGCATGGATCGGGGAGAGAAGTGGGTCAATCATTGATTCAAAATCCATTATTAAAAGCAGCAGGTTTCACAGGTTCAGAAAAAGCAGGGCGTATATTATTTGATATGGCTTCAAAGAGAGAAATTCCAATCCCTTTTTTTGCTGAAATGGGAAGTGTGAATCCCATTGTGATGCTACCAAGCTCACTAAAATTAAGCAATGCTAAGACTTTAGCAGGTTCAATAACATTGGGTTCTGGTCAGTTTTGTACTAAACCAGGTCTTATTATTGGAATAGATGGTCCTGATTTAGATGATTTTATTCGAGATCTTGCCACAGATCTATCTAACATAGAGCCCCAGGCAATGCTGTCAGAAACAATTTGTAATACCTATAACTCTTCTATTGAAATCTGCTTGAAGCGAGACAATATCAAAATCGAAACAAAAGATCTCTTTTTGAAAAAGAAGAACTTTGCTAAACCAGTACTTATATCTGTAATTGGAGAAGAATTCATTAAAAGCCCTGAATTGTCTAAAGAGATTTTCGGACCATTTAGTATTGTCATTAAATGCAAGGATATCGAACAAATCAAGAAAATTTTAAATCAAATTGATGGGCAATTAACTGGATCAATTTTTGGAGAAGAGGAAGATTTTGACGATTTTTCAAATATTATAAATAAATTTGAAAGAAAAGTTGGAAGATTGATCTTTAATGGGGTTCCAACTGGCGTTGAGGTGTGTTCAGCTATGCATCACGGGGGCCCCTATCCAGCCTCTTCAGACTCACGATTCACTTCAGTGGGCACGATGGCTATTAAAAGATTTGTTCGACCTATTTCATATCAAGACTGGCTAAATCACAGATTGCCTGAAGAGTTACAATTTGACAATCCATTAAAAATTTGGCGCATGGTAGACGGCAACTTTACCAAGGATTGATCTTTGGCTAAACATATTTTTGATTGTATCGATGCTCACACTTGCGGAAACCCTGTCCGTTTGGTGCGTTCTGGCGCTCCTGAATTAATTGGAGAAAATATGATGGATAAACGTGAGCATTTCATAAAAGACTATTATTGGATATTAAAAAGCTTGATGTTTGAACCTAGAGGTCACGACCTTATGTCTGGAGGATTTTTATACCAACCAAAGAGCGATGAATTTGATGTCGGCATTTTATTTATTGAAACCAGCGGTTGCTTGCCTATGTGCGGGCATGGGACTATTGGGCTTGTGACAATCATGATCGAAGAAAAATTGGTCATACCGAAAAACAAAGGTATGGTTATTTTGGAAACCCCCGCAGGTAGGGTTGATGCTTATTTTTCAGTAAAAAATGGCAAGGTATCGAATGTAAAAATAGTCAATGTGCCTTCTTTTTTATATAAGACAAATATTCAAATTAATTCATCGCATATTGGAAAGATCGCTTTGGATGTAGCGTATGGTGGAAATTTTTATGCAATCATTGACATACAAAAAAACTTTTCTGGAATTGACTCCTACTCTGCAGCCGATCTAGCTACATTTAGTCGAGAAATCCGAAAAAAAATTAATGAAAGTCATACCTTTGAGCATCCACTTGATCCGCGAATAAAGGGCTGTACCCATATTTTATGGGCTGGTAGTACAATCGATCAAAACGCCACTGCAAGAAATGCTGTTTTTTACGGCGAAAAAGCTATCGATCGATCTCCTTGTGGAACTGGAACTTCAGCTAGGATGGCTCAATGGTTCACAAATAAAAAACTTTCTATAGATGATAATTTCACCCATGAAAGTATCATTGGTAGTCAATTTATTGGCAGGATCGAGAGCACAACAGAGGTTGATAGGTATAAAGCCATAGTCCCCAGCATTGAGGGATGGGCAAAAGTTTATGGCTATAATCAAATCATTGTAGATACAAATGATGACCCCTACGCGCATGGGTTTCAAGTGGTTTAGTATTGCGAACTGACGTTGCCATAATTGGAGGAGGCGTTATTGGATTGACATGTGCCTATTTTCTATCCAAAGAAGGGTACGATGTTTCGGTTTTCGATAATAACAGTAGCGATTTATACCATTCATGCAGTTGGGGTAGTTCCGGCATGATCGTACCTAGTCACATTGTGCCTCTAGCTGCACCTGGGGTTATAAAACAAGGTTTAAAATGGTTATTGGATCCAAAAAGCCCTTTTTCTATTGAATTCAAACCCAATTGGAACATGATCTCATGGCTATTAAAATTTCGTAGTGCAGCCAATAAAAAGCATGTAGTAAAAGCAGCTAACTTTTTACGCCAAATCAGTCTAGAAAGCAGAGATATTTACAAAAAACTAAGCGATAACATGGATTTTGGTTTTGAGAATAATGGTATTTTAATGATTTGTAAAAAAACTGAACTTCTTGCAGAAGAGATTGAAATTGCGAAGATGGCCAATGAACTTGGCATGAAATCTCAAACATTAAATCAATCCGAACTTGCAAAAGTGGAAACAGGAATGAAAATTAGCTCTTCTGGAGGTGTTTTCTATCCGCTTGATGCTCATTTGGATCCTGGAAAGTACTTGTATGCATTGAATAAAACCCTAAAGGAGATGCAAGTGAAGGTTTTCTATGATACCAAAGTCGATACTTTCGCTAGGCAAAATGAACTATTAACTTCAATTTCGACCTCAAAAGGAACCTGCAGCGCAAAATATTTTGTTCTTGCTGCAGGGTCATTTTCCTCTAATTTCGCTAAACAAGTGGGTTTAAAATTACCAATGATGTCTGGTAAGGGATATAGTGTTACAATGAAAAATCCCCCCAAAAAACCCCATATTCCGTCTATCCTAGTTGATTCAAGAATTGCATCAACACCTTTTAACGATTCTTGGAGAGTGGGTGGAACAATGACAGTAACAGAAAACTCAGCGAAGATCAATGAAAAAAAACTTACCGCAATAAGGGAAAATGTACAAAATTTTTACCCAGAATATCATTTTGAATGGACAGAAGCGCTAAAGCCTTGGGTTGGTTTGAGACCCCTTTCTGCAGATGGATTACCTTATATTGGTTCTTTTGCAAAATGCAAGAATCTCGTTGCCGCTACTGGGCACGCCATGCTTGGTGTAAGTTTGGCTCCAATTACTGGAAAATTAGTAACCGATATAATTGCTAAAAAGCCCTTTGACTATGAAATGCAAATGTTATCACCAGATAGATTTAATTAAATTTTTTTTAATTATAAATTAACTTTTTCCGCTTTTTCTCGTCTAATAAATTAAATATCAAAAATTGAATGGAACTATTATGGCATGATATTTGTATATAAAACAATAAGAAATAGTAGCGATTAATTCCCTCCAATTATTCACTACTGCATTATGTAAAGGTTTTATCTCTCTCCTTTAACCTTTACCATTTAGGGTGAGATTTTTATCTCACCCTTTTTTATTGTATATAGTTTCTTTAATCTTCTTTATTAGCAATCAATCAAAAAAGACGAACATGAAACCATCATCAACTACAATTTTTTATTTAATCATTCTTTCAGCAACCATAATCTTTAATTCATGCAGTTCAGATAGCAGCAGGGAAACATCTATCAGTTGGGATAGATATGGTGTACCACATATTAAGGCAAAGTCCACTGACGATTTGTTTTTTGCTCAGGGCTGGGCATTGATGCAAAACCATGCCAATAAGGTTTTGGAGCTATACGGTAAATCTAGAGGAAGGGCATCTGAATATTGGGGTGAACAATATTTACAAAATGATATTCTAATTCATACTTTGGGTTTTGAAGAACTTTCTCAAGAGTGGGATTTAAATCAATTGCCAGAATTAAAATCCATGTATAATAATTTTGTCAAAGGTATAAATGCTTTTACTGAATTTTATCCTGAACGAATAAATGAAAAAAACAAGGTCGTCCTACCCGTAACCCAACAAGATGTCAACATGCATGGAATGTTTGTTGTTTTTACAAGGTTCATTGGCGGTAGTGATCTTGGACTAGCGCAACGGTGGACCGGAAAAGGGTCCAATACATATGCGATTGGTCCTTCAAGATCAGCATCGGGCAATGCGCTTTTGGTTCAAAATCCACATTTGCCATGGTCAAATGAATTTCTCTTTACTGAATATCACTTCAATTTAAATGGAAGAAACCTCTATGGGGCCAATATCATTGGAATGCCTGGGATCGCTATAGGGTTTAATGAGAGCTTAGGATGGAGCCACACTGACAACACGATCGATAATTCTGATACTTATGAATTAGATCTCGTTGATGGAAATTACCTTTTAGACGGTAAGCAGAAAAAATTTCAAACACGAACAAAGACCATACAAGTAAAACAGCTTGATGGAACAACCATAAAAAGGGATCTGACTATACTTAAAAGCGAACATGGACCTATTATTAAAAAATCTAATGAGAAAGCGATTGCGATTAGATTGGCTGGAACAGATAGGTCCAATATGTTTCTGCAATGGTGGAAAATGCTCAATAGTAAAAATTTTAGTGATTTTGAAAGTGCGCTTAAAATGGCACAAATCCCCTTTTGGAATGTAATGTATGCTGATAGGGAGGGTAACATTTTTTATCTTTTCAATGGATTGGTTCCTAAGAGAAAACAGCAAGACTGGGAGTATTGGAACAGAATTATACCAGGAGGAAAATCTGAAGATATATGGAGTGAATATCACTCTTACGATGAACTACCTAAATTAAAGAATCCGCAGACTGGTTGGTTGCAAAACGCTAATGATCCTCCTTGGACCTCAACCATTCCCATCGCACTAAACCACAATGATTATCCAGGGTATATGGCGCCTGTACTAATGCATCTTCGTCCACAGATATCGGCCAAAATGATAATAAGGGACAGCTCGATAACGTTGGATGAGCTTGTTCAATACAAGCATTCAACTCATATCGAGTTAGCTGATAGGATTTTAGATGATCTAATGTTAGCGATTGATCGATCGGGTTCTACTAAAGCTAAAAAAGCTAAAAAAATTCTCATGAATTGGGATAGAAAAGCGGACACAGAAAGCGAAGCCATGTTACTATTTCATACATGGGCTAGTAAATTAAAAGTCTCTTCAAATGAAACCTATAAAACGCCTTGGGATATCAATAATCCCATATCTACTCCTAGTGGTTTAGCTGACCCAACAAAAGCGTTAATGCTTTTCGAGGAATCCATTGAGCAAATTCTAGCAACTTTTGGGAAATTGGATGTTAAATGGGGAGATTATTACCGAATCGTATATAACGATAAGAATTTACCCTCTCATGGTTCACATGGTAGGTTGGGTATATTTAGAGTCGTATGGCCATTTAAAACTGATAAAAAAAATATGCTTGTTGGTGGAGGAGACTCCTGGGTATCCGTAGTCGAGTTTGGTAAGAAGATTAAAGCAAAGGCCTTATTAAGTTATGGCAATTCAACTGAAACCGATTCGCCACATAATGGAGACCAACTAGATCTGTTTTCAAAAAGTGAATTGAGAGATGTCTGGTTTTATGATAATGACGTAAAAAAGAATACCGTCCGCAAAGAAGTTAGACGTGAAGACAGATTTATTAAAAATTGATTCGATCTTAACAGTTGTATTCTTCTTTTTATTATCATGCTCTGATGATATAGCCTCAAATAGTGAGGAAACCCAGCAAGATGAGGTAGAATTAACTTTAGCTGAAATTTTTTTGTTAAATAATCTTGATGAAAATCGCGGTTACTGCCTAGACATAAAAGGTTACAAGACCAATGCAGATCCAACTAGAGGTCTCCAAGCTCATACGTGTTATTCTTACCAAGGAAGTATTGCTGTGGACCAGGGTTTTGATATAGATAGAATGAACAGTGGCCAGTTCTACTTACCTGGCTTTGAGGTGTGTATTGAATTATCACCCCAAAATGATACGTATGAGATCAAGTTAAGTGCATGCGATCTATCAAATAATGCACAAAATTTGAAATTGACCGATAAAGGTGAAATTACTTTTGCAAATGACCCATCGTTATGTTTGACCGCTTCTGATAAGGAATCTCGAGAAGGTGGAGGAGGTGAACCAGTCCACTTGATCCGTGATTTATCAATTACATCTTGTGATGATCAAAAAAAAGTCTACCAAAGGTGGGGATTAAGAAGTAGTAACTAATATATCAATCCCAAAAATTAATCTTATCTC
>CAJWHU010000037.1 GCA_913041325.1 uncultured Fidelibacterota bacterium
CTTTTTGGTTGTGATGAATCAGCGTACTCAATTTTCGAAATGGATTTAATTGGTACCGCGGGTCGGCTACATATCTCTAATGGCGGACAAAACCTTGAATTTTATACCCCTCAACCGAGCTTACACTATCCAGGTTATTCAATGCTCCAAGCTTCAACCAGCCCGATCATTGGCGATATGAAAGATCTCATCCTTCACGCGGTCAATAACTTGGTTTTAGCCTATGAGCAAAAAGCGGAACTCATCTCGCCGGGATCTGAAGCACTGGTGCCAGTGTTTACCGTTGAAGCCATTTTGCACTCCCTTTCCAAGGGAGGAATTTGGGAAAAAGTCATATCCAGTCCATTTTCTTGATGAGTTCCACCCTGTCGATTCTTGTGCTAGCCGGCGACCCTGGTGGCGGTGCGGCTCTTGTTCCTGTATTACAACAGCTGATTTCGAAACAGAAAACGAATGTCCATGTTTACGCATATCGGCAATCGGCCAATCTTTTCAGACAGCAGAAAATCCCTTTTGGGGAACTGACTGAAACCACTACCATTGATGACTGTCGGAGCTTGCTTGATCGACATCGACCCAGAGTTATTTTAACCGCCACATCTGTTAACGGAATTGATCTGGAGAAGAAACTCATAGCCGCTGCGCAGGAAGCACACATTCCTTCACTTGCGGTATTGGATTTCTGGACGAACTATCGTGCACGTTTTGAGAACGAGCATAGGCAACTCATATTCCTACCTGACCGTATTGCCGTGATGGATCAACGAGCTGTCACAGAGATGGGCAAGTTGGGGTTTCCCGTTAACCAATTAATCATTACGGGACAGCCTGCACTTGATCGTTTTATTCGGGTTCCTCAGAAGGAAAGGTTGGCTATTCGTGCACGCCTGCGAGAACAGCTAAAACTAACTTCCCAAGATCATCTCATCGTTTTCATTTCGCAAAATATTGAGGATGCATACCAAGATCTGATGAGCCCTGAGGACCCGGGTTACACAGAAAAGTCGGTATTTAAATGGTTGTTGAACCAAATTTTAACTCTTAAAAAGGAAGGAGGCTGTAACTCATTTGCGATCCTTATTAAACCCCATCCTTGTGAGCGGGAAGATTCCTGGACTGATATCCTCGCTCAATCTGATTTGGTTACAGTGGATCGGTTAAATGACACACACGACCTGGCTGTTGCAGCCGATCAGGTTATTGGTATGTACAGTATAGCATTGATTGAATGTGCCCTTCTGGGTTGTCTCGTCGTTAGCTTCCAGCCCGATCGCGTTTCTCCCCCCAAGGATATTATAAAACATTTTCCTGGAATTGACACGGTTACTAATGAAGGCGAGCTATTAAGTCTTGTAAGGGTTAATATGCTTAAGCCCCAAACTCATCTCACCCCAGAAAAAACTCCTACCATTAAAACTGCTACATCTATCGTCACTCATGAATTACTATGCTTAATAAAATAAAGTTTTAATATCAGCTTACCTAAAAAAATATCTATTTTAAATGCAAGTAGTTTTAGCCGTAAAAATAAGCAACTTATATAATTGAATTTAATAATAATTTATATCCTTTCAAACTTACAAAATGTAAGTACAATTCCATTACTAATTAGACTACGAACATAAAAAATGTTATTATATGAAATATTTGAAAAAGTTTTTAACTAAGAACAACCCTAATGAACAAAATCCCCAATCTTAGTAAAAATCTGCATGCATGTGAGGACTACCAATTATACTTCCGATATGTATTGATTACCATGCAGGAAGTCTAAGATGCGTTAAAGTAACAGATCAGGCAGCTCGAACAAAATCCGATATTACCTTTTTGCACTGCAATACTGTAAAGTAGTAATCTTACCTAGCTTCCTGAACCGACTTATTTAAAAAATAAAGTATGAAAGAAACCCAAACATTTTTAGAAGGAACAGTAGTGAACCTGTGCATTCCCGATATAGACCGTGATGTATATGACGGTCATTGGCATGAATGGTTTAATGATCCCAAAATCACCGAGTATCTAATTCATGGGGTTCACCCACTTTCATGTAAACAAGAGGCGGCTATCGTAAAAGAAGAGATTGAGCGGTCTGATTCAATCTTGCTTACAATCAGACAAAAGAGTTCTGGTAAGCATATTGGTGTTATATCATTAAAAAGGATAGACCATTTAAATCGAAATGCGGAGATTGGCTTGGTCATGGGCCCTTATCGTATCTTAGGGGCTGCTCTAGAGGCAATGGCCCTCATGACTCAACATGGATTTGATCGTCTAAATCTAGAGAAAATTTATGCAAGTCAGCATGAAGGACTTTGGAAATGGGTGAACACTTTAGAACTCATTGGTTATCGTATCGAGGGATTTCGACAAAATTTTGGTATTCGAAATGGATTATCTTATGGGGTAATTTCTACAGGTGTAACAGCGGGGCAATTTAATTCTCTGAAAGACGCCCGCGGTGGTAATGTTCTTCTTCCTTCTGTTGAAAAGTTATGTCAACAACGTCGTCAAGAAAACCTAGTTGATGAGCTGAAAGAATTCTTAAAGACGCTTCACAATAATTTGTAAACATCTTTTTTACTATAAGGAGACTCTATTTTAAAAGATGAATACAAAGATTTCTACGATGAATTGCTAAATGCAAAATGATTCATACTTTTTCATAGTTTGCTTCAATTCCACTAATTGCAATTCATGAAGATACAAACGAGTGGTGGAATAACTCCAAGACCAAAAACTAAAAAACAAATGGTTGGATAAAAATTTTGGTAAACCTATAAAAGTGATAGTTTTTTTGTTAGATTTGAATAGTATTTCAAATGAAAGTTTAAGTTGATGCGAAATGTAAATATTTCATCGCACAGCAAGGCAGATATGCTTGTTATATTATCTTCTAAATTATCAGGAAATGGATTTAAACTACCTAACTTTATTATATTTAATGTAGAAGAATGGAACCGTGATTCGTATTACATTATCGGTCAAATTAAATCAAATTTTCAAAGTAACCTAATTGCAATTCGCTCCTCTTCAAAGCATGAAGATGGCTTGGATTTTTCTTCTGCTGGCAAATACCATTCTGAACTAAACATCGATTCCAATTATGAGTCTTCGATCAGAAAGGCAATTGATGATGTAATTGCTAGCTACTTAATCGATGGAAAAGATATTTATTTTAGTCAAGTAATTGTTCAGGAAATGATAACTAATCCTATAATGAGCGGGGTTCTTTTTTCGTACGAATTATCTAGTGGAGCACCTTATCATGTAATCAACTATGATGATGTTACAGGCAGAACGGACAGAGTGACATCAGGAATAGGTGAATATTCAAATCGCACGCTTTATATTCGAAGAAACGGACAGGAGTCGATTCGCTCTGAAAGATTTAAAAGTTTAATCTCTGCAGTCAGAGAATTGGAGGACACATTGAAGACCAATCATATAGATATCGAGTTTGCAATGAATGATAAACTTGAGCCTATTCTGTTTCAAGCTCGTCCATTAACTGGAACTGCCAAATGGGATTTTGAACAACTTGAAAAATCAGATTCTCTAATTGTTTCCACCAAATCCAATTTAGAGAATGCTCTAAAGAGTGCCCCTGGAATCTTCGGAAACTCTAATATCTTTGGACAAATGCCTGATTGGAACCCTGCAGAGATGATTGGAAGAGTTCCACGTGCTTTAGCATATTCTCTCTATGAAGAACTCATCACCAACGGTCCATGGCTTACAGGAAGGTCAAGTATGGGATACCACCTTCCCCCAGCTAATAAACTAATGTTTTCTTTTGCCGGGCAACCATACATAGATGTAAGACTGAGTTTTAATTCTTTTCTCCCAGCAAATTTATCTTCAACAACTTCTAATAAATTAATTAATCATTGGCTCTCTAAATTAATTGAGGCACCTCATTATCATGATAAAGTTGAATTTGAAATCGTTACTTCATGCTATGACTTCGATTTCGACACAAAAGCTGTAAAACTTTTGGATGGGGTGCTTGAACAGCAAGAACTAAAAGAATTCAAGGACAAACTAAAGGATCTTACATTTCCACTGCTGAAGGGAGAAGGTGAATCATCTATACAAAAATGCCTTGATAAAATTTGGCAACTTGAAGCAAAGCAAAATGAAAACGGTTTGATCCATTCGTCTTTGAACGAAATCATTGAAGATTGCATATCACTTGGTACGGTTCCTTTTTCTATGCTTGCGAGGCATGGTTTTATTGCCTCCTCCATAATAGAATCATTAGTGAGGCTGAATATTTTTGATAATAATGATATCTCTGCTTTTCATTCTTCTACTCAGACAGTAGCGAGTAAATTAGTTGAGGATATGGATCTGCTAAATGGTACTGAAAAGGAAAGAGAAGAATTTTTTAAGAGCTATGGACATCTTCGCCCTGGTACTTATGACATCCTTTC
Source organism: uncultured Fidelibacterota bacterium (assembly GCA_913041325.1). Next base: position 4,434 of record CAJWHU010000037.1, read on the forward strand.
TCCGAGATACAGTGAATTATCAGTGAAAGAATTTACCTTGCCGGCAGAAACAATCCGATCCGCAAAGGAACAATCTTTCATTCTTCATCCAAGACAAAAAGAAAAGATTGATCAGTTGCTTGGAAAGGAAGAATGTACTGACTTTTCTGCTTATCGACTGATTAAATATTTAAGACAGGCAATTGAAGGCAGAGAGTACGGGAAATTTATCTTTACACGATCGGTTAGTGCCATTCTTGAAAGTATTGCATATTGGGGATCAAAGTTAGGGGTTTCGCGCGAAATTTTATCACACCTCTCCATTTCCGAAGTCAGAAATTTTCAGAAGGAAGCATCCAGCGACCTACAGCTGAATCTTGAATGGTTAAAGAAAGTAGCTGATTCCAATAAAGAACAGGAACCTTTGTCGTTCCATTCGCCTACCGCAATTTCTTACGGACTCGCATGGTGTTGATGTTGTCCCATTTCAAGTTTCCCAACCAAACTTCATCTCAACCAAAAAGATAACCGGAGAAGTAATCTTTCTTGATAAAGGATTTTGCTCTGACCCATTGGTTGGAAAAGTCATTTTGATAGAAAATGCTGACCCTGGTTTTGATTGGATATTCTCACAAAACATTCTGGCATTAATTACTAAGTATGGCGGAGCAAATTACCACATGGCTATGGGATGTAATGAATTTGGCATACCCGCGGCTATTGGATGCGGGGAGCAGAGATTTGAAGCTATGAAAAAAGCTCAAAGCATATCATTAGATTGTTCCTCGAGAGTTTTGACTCCTCTTTTTCAAAAAAACAAAAAATAAAAGTATGGTTATCTGGCTAATTGGACTCTCAGGTGCGGGAAAAACTACCATTGGCGAGTTGCTTTATTTGAAGATGAAAGCCATTCGACCAAATACGGTGTTTATTGATGGAGACAAATTTAGAGAAGTAATGGGAGGCGAATTAGGTCACTCCCTAGAAGATCGTAAAAAAAACGCGGATCGTATTTGTCGTTTTTGCCACTTCCTTGAGGAACAAAATATTGATGTAGTTTGTTCAATACTATCGCTTTTTTCTGACTCACGAACTTGGAACCGGAAAAATTTCAGGCAATACCTCGAGATTTTTATTGATGTACCAATTGAAATCTTAGCTCAGCGAAACCCCAAAGGTATTTACAGAAAAGCCGCAAAAGGAGAAATTTCTAATGTTGCAGGATTGGATCTACATTTTGATAAACCATCAAGGCCAGACCTTACTGTAAAAAATTATGGTCCAAATACCTCAGCCAATTCCGCCGCACTCGAAATCTTTAATCTTTTTTTAGAAAAACGGAAGGGAAATGAGTCTTGAAATACCAATTCAGCTCACGGAATCTTCATGTAGAACCTGAAAGATATCACTTTTGCAAGACAGGAGACGGTAGTTTTATATCCAGTTTTCTGGAAGGACGCTTTCTTCGTATAGATCAACTACTCGCCTCCTTAAAATCCGTTCCCGTCCCCTCCGAATTAGTCGAGGCGAATTCATTACCTGCACTTTATTCCAGCGATTGCTCCCTAAAGCAGTATCCGATTCTGGAAGATTACAATTTAGAAAATTGGCTTGATAATCAAAAATGTAAACAAGGGAAAGATGGTTTTTGGAACACTAAAGCTACTCTTAACAGACTTCTCCTCAATCAGTTAAAAGAAGATATCACAACTGAGGAAGAAATTATACTCGAAAAGCTAGCCCGTAAATTTGAAATCTCCAGACATGTATATCTCTACTACAGCACTGATTTCCGCAAGAAAGAATCTACTTGTGACGACTTTGCAGTATACGGTTTGCTTGCGATAAATCTGTTAGTCCGATTCAAAAAAAACAACAACCTAATGCTCTTGAATGCAGCTTTAAAAATCAATGATATGCTAGTTTCACTAGAAGTGCCAAAACGCTTCGAACACCTTGCCCTCCACATAGCTAGTTCAGCCATCGAAACTTCGCTCGTATTGAGCCTATGCCAAAGCCAAGGCTTACATCTTAAATAATGCTGTCTCAAGTAGCCATCCTTGCTGCTGACACATGCAGAAGCCGAATATACCTCCAGCACTTGAGATCTAAAGGCCTCGTCCCAAGTTTCGCCTTGGTTTTATCTCAGGCATCTGACAGGCATCTCCTTACAAATATTGACAAAGAAATTCTCAGGGAAGACAATAAATATTCCTATAATTTGGAAACTCCAGTTTGCGAAATGCTTGAGAATTTCGGGGTCCCATACCAAACTATAACCTGTGAGGATCCAAACTCCACTAGTTGCCAAAGTGCTATAAAAAACCTCAATCAAAAGTGGATCGTTTATTCTGGCCCTGGAGGCAAGATTCTAAGTAAAGAAACTCTAAATCTTGGGAAAAAGTTTTTACATGCACACCCCGGTCTTCTTCCGGCATACAAAGGAAGTACAACCATCTACTACTCGCTCTTAGCTGAAGGTTTTTGTGGAGTATCGGCTTTTATAATGGATGAAAAAATCGACAATGGTCCGATTATCATCCAAAGAAAATTCCCCCCTCCCGTTGATCGACGTAACATAGATCTTTTTTACGATTCATATATTAGAGCTGAACTGTTGGCAGAAGTTTTACCAACCCTAGATAAACCTGAAATGAAAATTCTGCCACAAGGCGAGAATACAAAAAGTCAAACTTACCATGTCATACATCCAATTCTGAAAAGCATAGCTATCTACGGAAAAAAAAGTGAGAAAAACCTTTAGAAAAAACCATAACAAAGAATATTGGCAAAAACGCTGGAGTGCCATTCAGATTGATGAAGCTCAGGAAGATGAAACATCTTATCCCCTCAAATATGCACTAAAAGCAGTCCATTCTTCAAAAGAAGCTATTTTAGAAGCTGGTTGCGGGAACGGTCGTATTCTCAGATACTTTAGTGAAAGAGGCTACAATATAGAAGGTTTTGATTTTATCGAAGATGCTATTACCAATCTTAAAAAATGTGACTCGGAATTAAGGGTAAAGGTTGGAGACATTAAAAACCTAAAATATAAATCATCCATATTTGACTGTATTCTCGCATTTGGTCTTTACCATAACTTAGAAGAGAAGGATCTCGTAACAGCGATAAATGAGACAGTCAGAATAATGAAAGTTAAGGGACGAATTTGTGCTTCTTTTAGAGCAGACAATTTTCAAAACAGGGTCAACGACTTCCTTACAGATCGTAAATCCAATAGAATCAATAAGAGTGACAAACGCTTTCACAAATTGAATTTAAAAGCTAGCGAACTTGTAGACTTTTTCCAAGAGGGAGGTTTTGAAATAGATGACATTTTACCTGTTGAAAACATGCCTATCTTCTACAAATTCAAAATTTTCCGATTTAAAACTCATAAAGTTTTCAATGAGAGTTTGGGAAGAAAAGAAGGATATAAACTAAACTTTTTGGGCAAAATATTTCAAGGAATACTCTTTAAAATTTGTCCCCATCAGTTTTGTAATATTTATGTCCTGTATGCTCATAAGCCAAAAAATTGAAATCCGTTGCTGTCAGCCAAAGAATTGATTGGATCCAGAGTAGATCTGAACACAGGGACTCTCTTGATCAAAAACTAAGTGATCTATTAGTAGAGGTGGGGTTTCTTTCCTTTCCAGTACCCAATGGGATTAAGTACTCAAAAACTCGGCATATCGATTCATGGCTGGAAAAACTTTCACCCGATGCAGTCCTTCTTTCAGGTGGTAATGATATTGCTGAATTTTATTCACGCGATCAGGTAGAGAAGATCCTAATTAATCATGCTATACACAATTCACTGCCTATTCTTGGAATTTGCCGAGGCATGCAGATGCTGGGTATCCACTTTGGCGCAACTTTGGAGAGGATAAATGAGCATGCAGGCACACGACATGAATTAGTCGCGAGTGAAGAGAACCCAGCACACTTCTCTAAAACGGTAAATAGCTACCATAACTTCTCCCTCAAGGATTTACCTAATGAAATTGAAATTATCGCCACAGACTCCAAAGGATCTTGCGAAGCTTTTCGTCATAAAACTTTACCGATCGAGGCTTGGATGTGGCATCCGGAACGCGAAAGTCCTTATGTAGAAAAGGATTTATTGAATCTTAAAAGAGTATTAAACAATGACTAAGGCCATCATTCTTGCCGCAGGTCAAGGCACTCGCCTTCTTCCCTACACAAAAGATCTTCCAAAATGTATGGTTGAAATTTGCGGTAAACCGCTAATTGAATTCCAAATCGAAGTTTTAAAATCTTGTGGTATAGAAAACATTTCTTTGGTCGGAGGGTACAAGTTAGAAAAGTTAAAAAAATTTAAACTTCCCATTTATGAAAACAAAAACTTTGCATCCACCAACATGTTATATTCTCTCTTTTGTGCGAAAGATCTGTTTAAAGATGATGAAGATCTCATCATTTCATATGGTGATATCGTTTACTCAGAAGAAATACTCAAAGATTTAGTTTCTGCTAGTAATGCAGTAAATGTGATTATAGATAAAAATTGGCAAGAGTATTGGGAAAGTAGGTTTGAAAATGTTCTTGAAGACGCCGAAACCTTGATTTTAAACGATACTAATGAAATTATAGACATAGGTGGAGAGCCTAAAGATCTATCACAAATTCAAGGTCAGTATATAGGACTGATAAAGTTAAATAAAAACGGTAAGGAAATTTTTCTAGAAAATTGCTCTACATTCTTAGACGAAAATATTAACGGAAAAAGTTTTAACAATGCATACATGACTGACTTCCTTCAAGAACTTATAAATCGAGGGAAATGTGTTAAAGCATGCACTACAAGATTCAATTGGATTGAGATTGATCGGGTAGAAGATCTCAAATCTGCTGTCACATGTTCTCGTTTAAAAAATATCATTCACAATTGAGAAATGTTCCTAAATAAGTATCTAAAGTTCGCTGGACCTCAATGCTCTTACAATCCGCTAATAGCACTTGTTTACCTGATTGCCTTTCCAGTAGTTAAAATTTCTCAAAAACTTGGTCTTACTCCAAATTTTATAACTTTTTGTTCATTCGTTTTCACTTTGCTTGCATTTTATGCATTGTGCAAAAGCCAGTTGCTTTACTACACGGTTTTTTGGTTTATCTCATACTTACTTGACTTTGTTGATGGTACCCTTGCGAGAATGACAAATAATATTCGCAAAACTGCCTTAAGAATAGATCATCTTTCTGATCTAATAAAAATTGCTATTTTATTATTGGGATTCGGGATATATTTTAATGCCATTTCCATGTGGATTTTTCTTTTTGTAACTACCATACTATTCTTCTTCTATGCCGTTCTTAACCATGACTTAAATGCTGCAAGAAAAATTTCATCGACAAACACCTCCAACGAATCTAAGAGTAAAAATGGGGGGGGAACTAAAAAGAAAGAAAAGGTAAAAAAACGAACACTTTTGCAGTACACCTATAGGTATTATAGAAATATTTTTTATCTAATTGATGGTCATACTCTGTTAATATTCTTCTTTATTCCAATAGGAAAAATATGGGCATACTCATTGTTGGGCTACTTCTGTATCATATTATGTTACCAGTCAACATGTAGGATTAATGATTTGCTAGGAAATCCAAAAGTGTGAAATTGTTGATATTTTTTCATGCCAATTTATATTTTGAAAAAATTAATGACAAATTCTGGGAAGATGATTTCACTGAATTAGTTACGAAAATAAGAACCAAGCTTCTTTTTATTTGCTACGAACAACCTTTTCTTAGAGCATCATATATGGGATATTATGATTAAAGCAAAGTTTTTTTAAAATAAGCAAATGATGAATCTTGAGTGAAAAAAATTTCTATTACTTGCGAGATAATTTGAATGAAAAAATATAATTGCAAAAATTACAAATAATGAAAAATATACATTCTTCTTTTTTAAATAAAGCTCATGTATTCTGCAACGGTATCAACGGTAAGAACATTCTTGAGGTTGGTTGTGGAAACGGTAATTTAATTCAAACTTTAACGGAAATATATAAACCGGAAAAAGGTACTGGAATAGATATAAATTGTAATAATAAAACATTTTCCAGTATATGTGAAATAAAAAAAGAAGATATAAGAAAAACTCCATTTAGTGATGATACCTTCGATATAATATTGTCTGAATGGACATTTGAGCATGTATTTGATTTTGAGTTAGCCATAAATGAAATGTACAGAATTCTTAAAAATGGAGGTTTTTTATTCACTCAATTTGGCCCTATCTGGTCAGCACCTCACGGCCACCATTTGTGGTACTATCACGACAGTCAATTTTACACTTACAATGATGTGATCCTTCCTTCTTTTTGCCATTTACTAATGCAACCTTCTGAAATTTTGAGTTTTTTAACAGATAAATACGATTTTAATCCATCTATAATAAAAGGCATCGTGGATTATGTATTCAATTCTAATGATCAAAATCGTCTCTTTTTTGAAGACTATCAATCCATCATTAAATCAAGTAGTTTTACAGAATTATTTTTCAAAGGTATTTCATCTGACAAACTCGAAGATATATATCACAATAAGATCACTCCAGATACCTTTAAAAAATTAAATTCTAAATACAATAATCATACAAATTTCCTACATAATGGAATTACATTTTTACTTACAAAAGATTAGTTTAAAGTTTTACTATTATCTCAATATATAATACAAATATTTTATTCTGTATAATATTTTAAACTTGTTTTTCACTTCATCATCCTGCAATCCATTTTCTAAACTAATTTATTCCTTCGTACTACATTCCGCCACACCCTCTTTCTGATTAATTTATTTTCTAAATTCCGTTACCTATAGCTCAATTATTTATATATTGTACGCATACTTTTTTATTCCAATAGAAAAATTTTTGCATACTCATTATTGGGCCACTTCTGTATTATATTATGCTACCATTCGATCCTTAGGATTAAGGGTTTTTCAGAAAATTCAAAAGTATGAAATTATTCTCATTCTTTCTACCGCAATTCCATTTTGACAAAATGAATGACCTATTTTGGGAAAAAGAATTTACTGACTGGGTTACGACAACAAGAGCAAATTCTCTTTTTGTAGGTCACGAACAACCTTTTCTTCCATCATCAGATTTGGGTTATTATGACTTAAGCAAAACCTTCACCTTAAATAAACAGGCGAATATAGCCAAAAAATATGGATTGGATGGATTTGGTATCTATCACTATTTTTTTGATGAAAAAACCAAAGCTCTGAATATCCCAATTGAAAATCTTAGAAAGCATACTTCGATAGATATCGATTACTTTATTTGCTGGGTCAATGCAGATTGGGATAAGGAATGGGTGGGTGACTACAAAACCATACTCTACAAACAAAAATACTCTCCGGTAATCTACGAGAAACTAGCCGAAGACGCTTGCATACATTTCCAGGACAGCAGATATGTTCGGATAGAAGGTAAACCTCTTTTCTACATTCATAATCCTAAATATTTGGTTTTGGATGAGTTCAAGGAACGTTTTATGCAAATTTCAATCAAATACGGTTTTAATGAAGTATTATTCGCTGCTCCTCAAATTCACATTTCGGCAGGGCAGGAATGCGAAATTGATTATGCACTCGGATACCCGCCTGGGGACTATCCTCTCCGAAACGTAAAACTGGAATCTGAAGCCTACCGCAATATTGAGGGAGGAGTATTCTCTTATCCGCAGTATGCAGAAAAGTATTCTTCGTTCATATTGTCTAAATTAAATGAACACAATTATGTTCCAACTATACTTAGCGGTTGGGACAATACACCCAGATACAAGGAGCGAGGCTTCGTCTTCAAGGATTTCAATACTTATGATTTCTCTATTCTTACCCATTCGATATTACAAAGTTCAATCAAAAAAAATAAAGACTTCGTTAT
>CAJWHU010000038.1 GCA_913041325.1 uncultured Fidelibacterota bacterium
CTCCTTGAAAGTAACATTCCCATATGTGTCAGTGATTGTGTAAGAGTCAATAAACCCGGGGTCTGTACTCCTATATACTCGATAGCCCTCAAAGTCTGTACCGTAGATAGGATCTTTTGATTTTTCAGAGAAGCTATCCCAGTAAAGAGTTACTCTGTTATCACCAGGTACAGCGGTCATTGATGGTTTAAGTGGAGGTTTTGCAAAACTGTAGTCATTATCGTATATTTTTTGCATGGTCGCCGTGTTGCGAAGGATATCTGCCATATCTTCTCCAAAAACCATTGCTATAGCAAATTTCTTTTTTTCACCTGGTTGTAGAGAAATGTATCCAGATCCATATAAAAAAGTCTGGTCAACATTTTGTTGTGGTACTTGAAACTCTCCGGGAGCTAATTGCTGCCACATGATCTCATCATCATCAGGATTAACGCTAGGGTATGGAGCAGAGTAGAAGCTTGATAAGCCTATCTGGTCTGATTCATCATTGTCTGTTATTTCAAAGTTTGGCTCTCCCACATCAGGTATGCCGTTTCCTTCTGTACCGTCCTCATCAGGTCCTATGTAATTGATGTGAAATGGAGCTAGGCCGTCAGCGCCAATATCATCTCTCTCGGGATCCCAGTCACCATCATTATCAATCCCATCAAATTGACTTTCGTCAATCATTCCATCCTCATCATTATCGATGGAATCATTCGGATTTCCTGGAGACTCCAGAAAGCTCCATCCAAAATAAGCAGGACGGAATCCTCCATATGAATTACTCCATTCGTCATGATCCCACTGGAAAACCATATCGTTTTCAGTATCAAACCAGGCATCATCATCGCTATAACTAGAAGCACCACCAATGTCAGCATCTCCGTACATACCAAAAACAACACTATCTAAAACACTCGTTCCAACATTAGTTATCCAATAGGTCACTATAATTATATCTTCCGCTGCGGGGTGATTCCATTGATAACCTCGGGTCTCCATTTTAATTCCAAGACCTCTTCGATGGTCATCGGCAGATTCAAGATCAGAGACTGGAACATCATTCTGGTCAGGCCAATAAAAAAATTCACTGTTGTAGTAGTCATCGCTAACAAAATAGGACTCTTGGTCAGCTCTTACATATTTACCGTATTGTCCGTTCCACTGCCCGTCCCAGTCTGAGTTTTTATTAGGCCAAGAATCTGGCCATGATGCTTCATTGTCACTCATTGCTAGTTTTTCTTGATTTGGGTTAGCATAGCCTGACAATGGTTCAAATGTCCAAGGAGTTCCATCCGGTGAGAGATCTGCCAGTCCGCTTATACCATCAGAAACGATGTGTTTTCTATTCCCATTAGTGTCTAACACGCTTGCAGCAATTATTGGAGAGAATTCCCAAATGTATGAATGCCCTGATCCAATAGGATATACGCCCGAAAAGCTACTGCTTTGATCACCGATGGAGCCAAAATTATAGAACCTACATAAAACCCTGTTCCCCGAATGATCACCATATTTTCGATCCTCCCTGCCTAAAGTTTTTGCAACAGAATTTGTTTTATTGAATAATTTTTTTTTCGGATAATTTTCTGAAAATAATGAGGTGAAAAAAAGAGTATGTAAAAATATAAATGTGATTTTCATCGACATACTACCTGAAAGATACTGCGAGTCCAAATTTAATTTGTCGTGGGGCAGAATAGTATGATGGCACGATCAAATATTCATCTAGTGTGTTTAGCATCGGACCGCTATATTGTGGTGTGTAACCTGGAATTAGAGAGTATCCTGAGCGACCAGTATCACCATAAACCGTTAGCTCATTTCTAATATCAAGGAGATTATAAACATTAATATTGGCAGATATTCGAATCGATTTTGATAATTGAAAATGATAAAATCCTCTCAGGTCCACATTATAGGTTGATGGTTTTCTGCCATTATTTTCAAATGATGTCCTCTGACCATCCTCATTTGTAGTTGTGTAAGGAAAGCCACTTCCGTAATTAAAAACCATACTAAGACCGGAGAGTTTTGTTGGTTGAAATGTAATTGTACCATTAAGAGTATGCCTCTGGTCCCAGTCGAGCGGTACCAGCATCTTTTCTGGTTCAATATCCGATTGTTCATCGTAAAATGCTGCAGTTGGATCTGAGGCATTGCCCTCAGAGATAGAATACGTGTAATCCAGATTTCCTGAGACCTTTTGTTGAGATCTCTTCGACAGGGCTACCGTAATACCTTTGGAATTTGCGTGGTCTTTATTTACATAAACACCATAACGATCTCCAGCAATAAATGAATTTTTTATCTCTGATGAATTTAAATTCCTAATATCCTTAAAGTATCCCGTTATTTCGAGGCCTACATCCCTGCCGAATTGTTGCGAAAATCCAACCTCATACTGCGTTGTGCGCTGCGGCTCCATATCTGCATTGCCCATCGTAGAATTTATTCCAGATGCAGCAGGTACCTCAAACTCAGGATTATCGTAAATGTAGCTAAAACTTGGATTTTGAAAAAAGTGACCATACGAAAAATGCATATACCCTTTATCGGTAATTGGAAATGCCAATGCGAATCTGGGACTTAATTGTTTTTTAGGTTTTGCCTTTCTGTACCATGGATCACCATATGCGTTAGTTCTAAGTCTGTCATCTGCGGTTTTTAGATTGTCATATCGCATTTCATTTTCACTTATTTCTCCATCACCATTAGAGTCTTTCCATTTGTTTATTGGTTTAACAGGAGAAATATAGTTGGGGTCTTCAAAATCATTAAGTGTCCAGAATTGTGGATCAAAGTGATCATAACGTAGACCTATATTGACGATTATATCATCAGTTTCTATTTTATCCTGTATGTAGGCTGAAAACTCTATTGGGTTGCGACCATCTAAAGGGTTGCCTACCCATGTAGTATCATTAGTATTGGGGTCAATGTTAAAGGTGAGGGAGAACGGATCAATCATTGACTGAAAAGAATCATGGACGGTATTATCTTCAGGCTTTGCTACCATAGGTAGATAGTTTGTAAATGCAGATTGTAAAACAGTAATATTTGTATAATTAATGAGCGTAGATCTGTACTCAGTGCCAATCTTGATCTGATGATCCGAGTTAATTTGGCTTACTAACTCTGCCTTTAATGTTTTGACGTTGGACTCCCTGCTGTAGATATCCATATATTTACCTCCAACTTCAAAATTATTCCCAGTTGCATAATCTAAAACACGAGGTTCAGTATCATAGACAGATAATTGGAGTGTGTCATATCCCCACTCATTATCGAAATATAAAGTATCAAGAACATTGTAATAACTCTCATTATCACTTAGATGCGTACGGTAATGGCTTTTCGAGTTTGAAAACATTAAGTTAGCAAAAGTAGACTTATTTATTGAAACATCAGCCCTTAGAATATCGCCAACTCTCGTATTAAACGAGAAGGGCCTGCCATCTGGATTCCACCTGTATGCATGGGAGTACGATTGCGATTTAGTATTGCTTGACATGCGATTGAATCCAACTTTAATCCTTGGTGTAGCACGCCAACTTAGTTTTGCCTGGTATGTTTCCTGATTGCTCCAGCTCATAGGAACCATTGCAAAGTCTCCGTTTGATCTTTTCTCGTTGATCACCGATCGTAGACTATCTTGATATGATATCGGTAGCCACTGCGTAACATCAGGCATGTAACCATCCCCAAGTCCAACAGTGGAATCTATAAGAAATATATTGTTGCTCTCTGACCAAACATATGAATTCGGATGAAACACTCTTTCGCCAAAAAGATACCCATTGTTTGTTTTATTTCGTCCTGATACAAAAAAGGATAATTTATTATTGATTACAGGTCCTTCAAAGTTTGCTTGAATATCAGATATATTATTCCAGTTAGTTTTATCCACTTCAGGGAAGAGATCGTCCTGTAAGATAACATAGTCACCCATGTTGGCTGAGAGTGAACCTGAATATTTTGAAAAATCACCGTCTTTTGTGATAATGTTTACAATACCAGACATTGCCTGACCATACTCAGCGTTAAATGTCCCGCTTATGAACTGTAATTCCTGAATGGAGTTGTTCTCAATTTCAACTGCCATGCTGAGGTTATATGGGTCGGTAACTGTTATGCCATCAACCATATACGATATTTCACCACCTCTTCCACCCCTAACATGTATCTCTCCGCCAGTAGCGACGACGCCTGCTTGTAAAGACAAAATATCTTCAAATTCTTCTACAGGTAGCATCTCTACCTCTTCACTACTTATATTGGCTTGGGAATATGTGACATCTGTTTGGATCATTGGCCTGTCAGCCTGAACTACTATCTCATCCATATCAACGCTACTTTCCTGCAACTCGCCATCTAACGTGGTTGTTAGATCAATCCTAACCCTGACATTGTTCATCACCAGAGGCTGGTACCCTATCATGCTGAACCTTACACTATAAGTGCCCGGTGACAATTGTAAAATGAAATAATCACCATTGGCATCAGTTGCAGAACCCCGAGCAGTTCCTTCTACTATGACATTTACTCCAACAAGAGCTGCTCCTGAAGATTTGTCTGTAACTCTTCCTGCAAGTTTTCCCGTAGTGCCAGAAAGCAATGCATCAGACAATAACAAAAAATAAAATAATAAAGGTTTAAGCCTAAGATATGTCGACATATCTATTAAATTGTAAAAATATTATCAGCTACCTTTTTTTACTTTACAAGTATCAACTTTCTCATAGAAATAAAATCTGCTGACCTCATTTCATAGAAGTAGACTCCTGATGGAAGGGTATTGCCTTTATCATCAATACCTCTCCATTTTATATTGTATGTTCCAACGTCCAAATTTTCATTCACCAGCGTTATAACTTCTTTACCAACAAGGTCAAATACACTGATCTTTACCAACGAACTTTTTGCAACATCAAACTCAATATTTGTCTCAGGGTTAAATGGATTCGGATAGTTTTGCTCCAATGCAAACTTGGTTGGAGATATATCTAAATCATCAGTTTCTAGGGTAACACCAACACCTACCTGAACTGTGAATGATGCATCACCAGACTCAACTAAAAGTTGATCTTGGCCGGTAAAATTGTCATAGACGCCAAATGCTCCAACCTCTACGCCCACTGAATCCTGATCATCTCCGTAAAATTTTACATACCCCTTGTAGGGGGAGACTGTTAACCAGGTAAAATCATCGCCTGCTTTTATATGAACATTATCTAAGGCAACGCCGTATGCCCAATTCCCTCCACAGTCGGTATACTGAAGGCCTATCTTAAAAGTTGCAGCATCTCCTACATGCGGATCTAAATTATACATATAAGATGACCAGCTCCATCCACCAGTTTGAATACCATCCTCAGCGAGCGTCCAGGTTTGACCACCATCAATAGAAACATGAACTGTGAAATCATCTGCATATGATGAACCTCCAGCACACAAACCACTTGGGGCAGCATAAAATAAATCAAACAGTAAAAAAGAGTGACCTCCCATTGACATTATGTCATCGGAGACTAACATTGCGGATGCAGAGCCAGTGGTACCAGCTGCATCATCATCAATATACGCCACCATTCCTGCGCCTTCAGGAATCTCAAGTGGAAAATATTGTGAGGAGGATAAATCCGGGTCACCAACTACCCAGAGACCAGATTCGTCGGTAAAGGAACCTAGAAGACCATCATTAAAATCAACAGTCAATATATCCATCGCGGCTTGAACATTAGATAGCTCAAGGCTAGTTATCTCGAATGGTGCATCTGCCTCTCCAAAGTTCTCTATGCTTAGGATTTGCTCGCTGTAGTCACCTGCGGCTACTCTATTGAAGCTGATTGTAGAAGGAGAAACATTAAAATCTCCAACCGGGACCTCACAGACAATCGGGCTTGGCTCTGTTTCAGATCCATCTGCTAATAGGGCTGATACTTCAAAACAGTATTCTGTACCATTCGTAAGATTAGTAACAGAGTAGTCCGTTGTCTGTGATGTACCTATCTCAACACCATCCATATAAATCTTGTAGCCTGAAGGAGATGCGCATAAATCACCAGAGCCAGCATTTGTTGCGGATACCGCTATCTGATCAACAAACCATGCTTCACCATAGCCGGCCGTGCACGAATAGCGAAAAGCAAACTGTACTACGTTTCCAGTGTAAGATGAAATGTCAACAGCATTAAACCAGATTTCGTCACTTACGCTAGCAGGTACAGACTCATATACAGAGGTCCATGTGACGCCTCCATCATTTGAAAGCTCTAAGTGATTGTTCGCTGAAGCATCAGTAGAGTAACTGTAGGCCTCTATAAATTCTATTGTTGCGTTGGAATAGTTAGTCAGGTCAACGGTTCCGATTAGTCTACTATCAACGGCAACTCCAGCTCCAGACCATGGTGCATAGGCTGCGAAGTTGTCATTGCCACCTGCCTCGCATGGGTATAAACCTTGACCACAATCTAAAGCCTCACCTTCATCACCCCTAAACCAACCACCGCCGGTACTTGTTTCATCATGAGCAACCTCCATAGCAGTAGCAGCCTCTTCACACACAAGAAAGCATTCATCAAATAAAACTTCGCCAAAGTTGCTTCCTTGGTTCCAGGATAGATCTACCCTCTGGTCATAAAAGACTGTCTCCAGCTGCGTGGGTGCGCACAAATCTTGAGCTGATAAAATCGATAAAAAAAGAATAGATTGAAATATTATTTGATAACATTTTTTCATAATTAGACTCCCAAGGAATGTTCAACTAAAATAAATAGAATGTAATATGATACGAATTATTGTGTATTTTGACACTTTAAAATACATTTTCGCCCTCGCACAAATATAATTAATGAAATTCAATAATAGAATAAATAAATACTGTACAATATCAGCTTAGGTTATTATTATCTCCTCATTGAATAGAGAACAAAATGCGAATCAAACTCATTTATAATGCCCTACTACATCTAGCTTTTCCATTATTTCTTTTTGGCGCCAACACAGAAACTATGGAAGGCAGCAAAATGAAAAATAATCGCATAAAGATGCTAAATGGCAAATATGCAAAACTTTATGATTTCAATGAAGAGGGGCCCATGATAGTTAATTTTTGGACTACGTGGTGACCAAACTGTGAGATGCAGGCTGCATATCTAAATCAAATTAGTGAAAATTTTATTGATGCAGGTTTGAAAGTACTTGGTGTAAATATTAACTCTCCATCAATAATAAATCAGGTTAGACCGTGGACAAATAAGAGAAAAATAAATTTTGATATTTCCCTTGATCCTAGCAAGAAAATAGCCGATCAGTTTAATGTAAGGGGGCTTCCTACATTATTCTTAATTGATAAAAACGGTATTATTCTAAAAGAGTTTTCAGGATTCGCAAGTGGCTATGAAGATGACTACCTTAAGGAAATAAAAAAGTACTTAGATGATGAAAATATTAGCTACAAGGATTTTAAATTTGAAAAACAAACGAAAACTCGAAAAGATGTCTCAATAGATGTAGATTTTTAATCACTAAATTCAATTCTATCTTCAATAGCAAGATCACTTATCATATATAATTTCCACTCTTTCCATTTTTTTAATAAGCGGTATGGGTACTCATATTTTTCCCTATAAAAATGATATAGAGATCTTCCTCTTCCAAGAGCTGCACCACCATTCCCAATTCGAGAATAAGTGGCATCGACAGTACAAAGTTTTGTATCAACGTCATCCCACACTGGCACAACATTAAGCTCTTCTAATTTGGTGCGTACGTAAAGGGATTTTGGCGAATTAATCCATGATGAAAATAAATCCAAAAGCTCCTCCTTGCTCTTAATCACGATTGGCTTATTTTCTCCAAAATGAAATGTGCAATCAGTGTGGTCAAAAAATTTAACTATTGAGTCCATGTTCTTACTGTCAATGGCCTTAATATATTCCTTGAATACCTTCTCAAGACCGATATGATCATCAAAGGTTCCCATTTTCTGACTAAAAGCATACCAATGCAGCAGGATAGTTATAAACAATGTGGTTCGCATAGAAGATCCGATCAATAAGTGTTAACAGATTCTTTTAATTAAAAGTAATTTATAAGGTAACAAATCTAAATTTGAATGAACTAATTGCAATATTATATTTAATATAATTAACCTGACCATGAAAAACGCTAAATCTGTATATCTTCCTACTCTCCTCGTACTTTTTTTTATAACTAATGCTTTACATGCAAAAAAAATTGTTGATAGTCGAATAAAAATGCTAAATGGCGAATACGCTAAATTATCAGATTTCAATTCTAGTGGTCCATTAATCATAAATTTTTGGACAACATGGTGACCTTTTTGTGAGAGGCAGTTAGCCTACCTTGATCAGCTGAACATGCATTTTGAAAAAACAGGACTTCAGGTATTAACTGTGAATGCGAACAAGCCAAATATTTTAAATCAGGTTAGACCTTATATAAACAAAAGAAAATATAAATTTCCCGTTGCAGTTGATCCCCGTGGAAAACTCGCGAAACAGTTTGGTGTAGTGGGCTACCCATATTTGATCATGGTTGATAAAGATGGGCTCGTTATTCATAAATCATCAGGATACGAAGATGGTCAAGAGGATACATATTTAAAATATTTGAAAGAGTATCTTGATAATCAGAGAATCACCTACGATAATTTTAGCTATAAAAAACAGGAATCAGAAAAAAAAGAAACTGATTTTGAACTGGATTTTTAGATACTAAACTGGCGACCTTAGAAACAGATTTCGGCGGTTTAAATAAATAAAATAATTAAGATATGGTTATGCCTGTGCTCTTGTAAAAACTGGATCTAGGGGAGTTGAGAGAGAAGAGTCATAATTGTAACCTCCTAAATCGAATGAAAGGATATCTTCATCATCTGTTATCCTATTTTTTATAATATATCTAGCCATCATTCCTCTGGCCTTCTTTGCATAGAAAGAAATCATTTTAACTTTACCATCTCTGATTTCTTTAAAATGAGGCGTGACAACTTTCGCATTTAGTGTAGGGTGATCGATTGATTTAAAATATTCAATTGAAGCGCAGTTCACCACAACGTTACGCTCGTGCTTTTGAAGTTCTTTATTTATAGATTTTGCTAGCGCATCATCCCAAAATTCGTATAGAGTTTTGCCATATTTATTATCTAATCTAGTCCCCATTTCTAGACGATAGGGCATCATAAGATCGAGAGGCCTTAGAACACCATACAAGCCAGATAAAATACGAGTATTTTCCTGTGCAAAGTCAATATCGTCAGGTTGAAGAGTTTGTGCATCTAGGCCTGTATAGGTATCACCTTGAAAGGAATAAAGCGCTTCGACAGATGAATCTTCGTTCATGGCTTCATTCCACTTTTCCATACGCTCTATGTTTAAAACAGCAAGTTTTTCGCTGATCCCCATAAGCTTCATCAGTTCTTCTGTTTCAAGCTCTTTTAGTCTACTGACCAAAATTTTGGATCTATCAATAAATCTGGGAGTATGATGATTGTTGGTGCGGGCAAAACAATCTTTTGATAGCTTCTTTGCTGGTGATAATACCGTAATCATAATTCTAATTTAATAACAGAAACCGTAAAAATTCCCCACTTTTAAAGGGTGTCAGCAATAACATTATTTAATCTGTCAACAAAACCAGCGGGATCATCAAGCTTGACCCCTTCCTGTATGAGCGCTTGCTCAAATAGAAGTAGTGCTATATCATCAAAAGCTTTTTGCCTAGTTTTATCTTTTAACTTCACCACTATATCATGTTCGGGATTAATTTCCAAAATTGGCTTTACCTCAGGCATATCCATCTGACCCATTGAGCGCATCATTTCTTGCATCTGTGCAGTCGGATCATTTTCATCCGCGACAATACAAGATGGTGAATCACTTAATCTAGATGATATTTTCACATCCTTGACCTTATCTGCTAAAAGCTTTTTCATCTTTTTTAGCACTGGTTTAAGAGATTTTTCAGAATCTTTATCAAGCTCATTGGAAAAATCCTCGGTAGCACCACTTCTGTTGACAGATTTGAGTTCTTTCTCATCGTATTTTGGAACTCCTGTGATGATTATCTCGTCAATTTCATCGTCCAATATAAGGACCTCAATACCCTTCTTTTCATACATCTCGAGGAGGGGCGAATTTTCGAGTGAAATTTGATTTTGCCCGGTGATAAAGTAGATAGACTTTTGATCTTCCGGCATCCTCTCAACATATTCTCTAAGAGAAACCATATCCTTACTTTTTGTTGATTTAAATCTCAACAATTCTGTGAGAGCCTCTTTATGCTCAAAATCTTGGTAGACACCCTCCTTAATAAGCCTTCCATATTGCCCAAAAAATTCTGCGTATTTATCCTTGTTTGAGGAGATTGTTTTTAGTTTATCAAGAATTTTTTTAACAGAGTTAGATTTTATTTTAGCCATTATTCGGTTTTGCTGTAAAATTTCTCGGCTTACATTAAGGGGTAAATCGGATGAATCAATAACTCCTTTTACAAATCTCAGCCAGGGGGGTAAAAGCTCCTTATCATCATCGGTAATGAAAACTCGATTAACATACAGCTTCACCCCAGGTTTATAATCTGCTCTGTAAATATCTGGAGAGGCTTTTTTGGGTATAAAAAATAAGATAGTGAATTCTAGATTACCTTCTGCCTGAAAATGCACCCAGTCATACGGATCATCCATATCACTGGTAAAAGATTTGTAAAATTCTTTATACTCTTTATTTTTGAGACTACTCTTCGTTCTGGTCCAAAATGCCTTGGCATCATTTACTTGTTCAGTTTTTAGTTCTTTACTTTTTTCTTTCCCCTCATCGTCATATTGCACATCAGGGTAGGTTAAAAAAATTGGGAAATCAATATGATCTGAGTACTTTTTTACAAGGCTCTGTATTTGCCACCTACTTGCAAATTCTTTCCCCTCCTCGTTAAGGTACAGTGTTATAGATGTGCCATTTTCTTTTTTTACATCTTTTTGTATTTCAAACCCAGTCTCTCCATCGCTTGTCCACTTCCATGCTTCTTTATTACCCGCCTTTTTGCTTGCTACTACAACTTTGTCAGCGACCATGAAGCTCGAGTAAAAACCAACTCCAAATTGTCCAATTAATTGTGAATCTTTTTTGGCATCCCCAGATAATTTTGATAAAAAGTTCTTCGTGCCTGATCGCGCGATGGTGCCAAGGTTATCCTGCAATTCTTTTTTGCTCATCCCTATTCCAGAATCTGTTATGGTTAGGCTTGGACTATCACCCTCTCTAAACTCAATGGTTATTTTTGGTTCATACTTTAAGGATTTGAAATCCTCCTTTGTGAGAGTAAGATATCTCAATTTATCAAGCGCGTCCGATGAGTTTGAAATTAATTCTCTGAGGAAGATTTCCTTGTGTGAATACAAAGAGTGAATAATAAGTTTCAATAATTGGCTTACTTCAGTTTGAAAAGGTTGTTGGCTCAATGTTAACTCCTGCGGTTGTGTACTTTTAAATCTTAATCTTTAAACTTTGAAATGGTATAATAAATTTATAATCCATAATTATTTAATATAGAAAGAATTATGTTCATTTAAGAATGCTTTCAATCTGACTCATGACAGAGTCTTCAAGCAGTTCAAGATAATTAATGGTTTTTAAATTCTCTATTAGTTGATCCTTTTTAGACGCTCCCAATATCACAGTGCTCACATTACTGTTTTTTAAACACCAGGAGAGAGCAAGATTGGTAAGTGGAATTGAAAGGTCGTCTGCTATCACTTTCAATTTTTTTACTTTTTCATGTTTTTCTTTATAGGAATCTGACTCAAAACTTTCCTTGATGAACTTGTAATTTTTCAGACTTGTTCGTGTACCACTGGGCATGCCGTTAATGTATTTTCCTGTGAGCAAACCAGATGCCAGAGGACTCCAGATTGTGGTACCCAATTTTTCTTTTGCAAACAATGGCAGATATTC
>CAJWHU010000039.1 GCA_913041325.1 uncultured Fidelibacterota bacterium
GAACAGGATTATGGAACCCAGTTTCAAAGAGATGGTCAAAAAAACTAGTTAATTTTATTGCAGGCGACTTAAAACTAAAACTGCCACAGGTTAAACCACCGACTCAACCAATCGGAAAGATTAGCAAGGAATTAGTAGCTAAATATGGTTTTGCAGTAGATTGTATCATAGATGCAGGATCGGGGGACAATATGTATGGAGCGATTGGAACAGGGAATGTGAAAAACGGGATAGTCACTATAAGCCTTGGCACAAGCGGAACAGCTTACACCTATATGTCACAACCTTATATTGACCCTGAGGGCGAAATAGCATGTTTTTGTGACAGTACAGGCAATTATTTGCCACTTCTATGCGTATCAAATATGGCAAATAGTTATAATGAATTTTTAGAATCAAACGCACTTACACATAAAAATTTCGAAGATTTGATTTCAGAAAGCGATCCCGGTAATAATGGTAACATGATTATTCCTTGGTTTGAGGGCGAGAGGACACCAGATATTCCAGATGCATGTGCCACATATTTTGGTTTTAAACCAAGGGATTTGAATAAGGCTAATATTGCCAGGGGGATCCTTGAGGGAACCATACAAAACCTCTATAATGGCTTTAAAAAACTACCTTTAAAGCCTAATATTATTCATTTAACTGGAGGTCTTTCACAATCAAAATCTTGGTGCCAGGCTGTTGCTGATATTTTTAATTGTGAAACAATTAACATTAAGGGTGAAGGTGCTGCGCTAGGTGCAGCGATTCACGCTGCTTGGGTCCTTCAAATGCAAGACGGCAAGGACATAGATATTGCTGAAGTCTGTGAACCCTATATTGAATTCAATCACTCTATGTTACACAAACCCCGAGATAAGTTTAAAAACACTTATAACGCCCAAAAGAAATTATTTGGAGCCTTGACTAAAAAAATAAAGGCAACTGATGATGGACAAAATCTCTTTGATTTAAAGAATAGAATTAGCTTTGACTAGTTAGTAATAACTTGATTTTTTCTAATCACAGCTTGGATTATTGGTAGCTTTCGCCATTAATATCACGCCTATAAATATCATAAAACTGCCTATGAAGTAACTATATGTTATTTTGTCGTCGAAAAACAAATAACCTGCTAAAACTGATAAGGGTATTTGCACATAACCAGTCAAAGATGCTTTTCCTGCAGGTAGAAGCCTGTATCCGTGTGTCAGAAAATATTGTGCAATTTGGGCACATAAACCTATAAAAATTAGATAAATCCAAAGCTTTAAATCAGGTTTAATCCAGTTATTAACTGTAAACATAAAGCTAACTGGAACTGTAAATAATGGAAAATAAAACATTATTACAAAAGGAGATTCACCTTTACTGCTTAACCAGCGCACTAATACATAGGCCAAGGAAGTTAAGACTGAACCTGCGAGGGCAATGAACAAATTAATGTTTTCTATCACACTGAAATTATTTATAAAGGGAAATTCTAAAATTACAAATGTGCCTATGAACCCAAATATTATTGAGAGGTATATTATTTTACCTACTTTCTCCGAAATCAAAGCTGACGCTAAAATAACTGCAAAGATTGGATGTAAATATTGTATTGCAACAGCTTCTGAAAGGGCGAATCTTTGAATTGATTCATAAAAAAAGAATAATGCTGAGGTACCAGCAATGCCTCTAAGCACCAATAAACCTTTGTTAGTACCCCAAACACTGATTTTCTTTCTTGATAGAGTAGCATACGTAAAAACTAGGGTAAGCATGCCTCTAATAAAAATAATCTGCATAGTACTTATTTGAGTACCTGCTATCTTAACACATACCGTCATAAGGCTAAAAAAAAGAGCGCTTAGAATTATAAAGATATAGCCTTTCAAACTAAATAAACCCAGCAGCTGATATCACTTTTTACAATCTAGTATTAGAATATTTTATTTAACTGTCACGGTTGACTGTTTCATTTGAAAAAGCGGGAATGCAAACTGCGAAGTAATTAGTATCCATATTTGGAGTACTATATTTAACCCATTCCCCTTTTTCGACGAGGACTCCTTGTCCTGGTTCTACTATTATATTTTTTTTGTCCTCTGTCTGAACTTTGAGCTGCCCATTTATAACGACGGTGTATTCAGCAAATTCTGGTCTTTGCCCAGGTTCTTCCCAGCCTTGGGGTGAATGCATTTGAGCAATACTAATTTCACCAATATTGCCGCTGACTCTACCGAAAAATTCTTTTATTATTTTTGGCTTGTTACCTACTGAATTGATGACTTTTGGTTCTTTTATTAGCTTAGGCATTTGTGTTGAGGTTATATTTTTTTAGTATCAATTTTATTCTAGGTTTTGTTTTTGATAATTTTTTATGGTTATGATTTTTCCTTCATCATAAAGAATTTCATAATATTTTACACCACTCTGATTCCATTCCACCCAGTATCCGACTTTTTTATTTTTTTTGTAGAATCCTTCACTTTTTTTGATTCCATTTTTCCACCATCTAGTCCATTTCCCATCTTTGCCGTCCTTGGTAATCAAGCCAACTTTCACCCTACAGGAGATAGATCCATCAAAATCTCTGAAAAGGTTTCCTGTAACTTTTTGTTTTGTAATTTTTCTATGGAACTGGCCATTTTTCTCCACAAGATTATTTACAGCTTTAGAAGGAAAAGATAAAGAATTACCATTGAGAAAAAAGAGAACAAGGATGATTGATGTGTATTTCTCAATCATTTCTTATTTTTCCACATGATGAAAAATAAGCCAGCCGGTATAACTAAGAAAGCGGCAATCAACAAAAATAACTCCAAGCTCATGTTTAAATATTTAGGTTTTTATACATAAAAACACAGTTAATTTTTTGGGTAAATTAATGTTATCAAGAATCTTCCTAATTAAACAACGAGCGTGCTGTGGAAATGGCTGTTTAATGTGCCCATATAATGAGAAACACAAAAAGGGCTCTAAAATTATTTGCAAGGATGTGGCCGATTCTCTTGAAGAGTGGGAAAAAAAGGAACTTTTGAGAAGTAAAATAAAAATCAGATTATCAGGTGAGTAATTCCTAAGTTAGATCTTCTTATTTTTCTTTCTTTTTAGTCTATATTTCTTCCAATGATCTTTAGGCTTTCGTTCTCCCATAATAAATTTCTCTAACTCAACTGCTACTTTCGAAATGTTCATTTATACTAACCTCCTAATTTTAAAAGGCACAGTGTCCTCATTTTTTATTTATCAATAATTATTACAGAATGTTATGAAGATCATTCAAAACTAAATAATCAAAATTATTATTAATACTTTACTATTAGTGTTTCTCCTCACTCAATTTTCGATTCATAAGTTCGTATACTGAATCTTTTGGATCTTTTCCTTCGAACAAAACTTTATATATACTTTCATGAATCGGCATCTCGATTTTGTTTTTAGCACTTAGCTGATGTACAGATTTTGCAGTAGAAACACCTTCTGCGATCATATTCATTTCGTTGACTATTGTATCAAGTTTTTGACCCTCCCCAATAAGCTGTCCAAGTTTTCTGTTCCTGCTGTGCTTACTCAAGCAGGTAACAATCAAGTCACCATATCCGCTCAAGCCTCTAAATGTTCTCTCTTTTGCACCCATTGCTTTTCCAAGCTGAGAAATTTCTGACATTCCCCTTGTCATCAAGGCTGCTTTGGAATTGTCACCATATCCAATCCCGTCACACATCCCAGCGGCTATTGCAATTACATTTTTCATAGCGCCTCCTAATTCAACACCCTTGATGTCTTTATTTAAATAAGTTCGTAACATCTCCGCTGCAAAAAGTTTTTGAACCGTCTTTGCAGATTCGACACACTCAGATGCAGCAACAAGTGCTGTAGGGTGACCCAAAACCACCTCCTCTGCATGACTGGGGCCTGATAGTGCTACTACCTTTGGCGATAGTTTATTCAATACCTCATTTATAATATCACTTACCGTCATCAAGGTATCCATCTCGATCCCTTTTGATAACGTGACAATGATTTGATCGCTTCTAAAATATGACTTATTATCTTTGATCAAATTCCTTATTTTTTGACTAGGTAAAGCAAGTACTACTATGCTTGCATTAGAGATAACATGCCCAATACTATCATCAAATGTTATATTATCCATAAAAAATAAATTATCAACTAGATAGTGCTGCCTCGAGCTATTCATCTGACGAGTAACGCTGGGGTTTCTATGCCACATGGTGACATCTATCCCCTTGCTTGCTAACAAATTACCCATTGCAGCACCCCAAGAACCGCAACCTAAAAAAGAGACTTTTGCCAAAATTAAGCTTCGTACAGGGAATCAATTGTTTCAGACCAATTAGAATTAATCTGCTTGCGCCTGATCTTTAGTGTTGGAGTTAATTCACCATCATCAATTGTAAAGTCCCTAGAAAGCACCGAGAATTTTTTTATTTGCTCAGGGTCAGAGAATCTATTGTTGATAATATTTATCTCTTTTTGTAAGTCTGATTTCAATTCTTCAGAATTAGTAAAATCAGACAGCTGGTGACCATTATCTACAAGCATATTTAGTTGTTGTGTTGGATCTTTAGGGATCGCGGTGTTCTCTATACCAATCTTATCACGTAGTATTGCTCCCACATCCAAGGTTATGAGTGCGGAACAATATTTCTTAGCATCACCAACAAGAAAACATTGAGATACAATTGGAATCGATTTTACTGTCTCTTCAATTACTAACGGTGCAATATTTTTTCCTGCAGAGCTGACATAGATCTCCTTTTTTCTTCCAGTAATACTTAAAAAACCATCCGAGTCAATGATCCCTACATCACCTGTTTGAAGCCAGCCATCTATTATTGTCTCTGACGTGGCTTTTTGATTATTATAGTACCCTTTCATAACGTGGTCACCTCTAATGAGTACTTCACCGTCTTCTGCTATTTTAATTGCTGTATTTGGCAAGGCTTTCCCAACCGTGCCAATTTTGTTATTCCCATGAAAGTTTAAAGTTGCCCCGGCTGTATTTTCAGTCATTCCATATCCCTCAAATAGAGGGATCCCAATTTTCTGGAATAATGTCAGGATGTCTGGATTAATTGGTGCTGCTCCTGAAATTGCAAATTTAAGCTCACCAAACCCCGCTGCTTCTTTCAATTTTTTCTTAAAAATATTTGAAATAACTGGAATACTTAACCCAAGCTTGAGAATTGGTTTTGACTCAATGGCAGCAATAAAATTTGAGTAAACTTTTTCGTATATTCTAGGGACGGAGCAAAATAAATGTGGCTTAACCTCTTTTGCTATGTCAACAGTATTCAATGGGCTATCGACAATAAAACTATGCATTGTTCTTCTTACCCAGTAATGATTATCTAATGCCTGGCCGAAAACATGTGCACCTGGCAGCCAGGATATTGTTCTATCTCCCTGATGAAATTTTAGCGGTAGTGATAAAATTTCCATTAAAAATGACCAATTTTTATGCGTTAACTCAACCCCTTTGGGGTTTCCTGTTGTTCCGGATGTGTATATCAATGATGAGGTGTCATCTAGCTTAATATTTTCTATTAATGTTGAAATCTTCTCTACCTTGACACTTTCGCCTGATTGTAAAAATTCATCCCATGAAATAACCTTCTCATCTTTTATTTTTGGAACTCCATCAAGTAAAACAACAAGATCCACCTTTTCTAATCTATCTAAAATTTTTTGCAACCTATAAACTGGCATTTTCTTTTCTTCGTCGTTGTCGTTTGGATTGTTACCAACAAATACAATTTTTGATTCAGAATTACCTACCACCCATTCAACCTCCTCTGAGGAGGAGGTATGGTACACTCCAACAGCGACGCTGTTAATCATTTGGGATGCTATGTAGGAAGCATTCCATTCGATTCTATTGTAACTGTATATACTTATTTTATCATCTTTTTGAATTCCATTTGCAATCAATGCTTTTGCGATAGCCTCAGAAAAATCATAAAATTCTTTCCATGACTTATTTTGCCAGGTGCCCTGATGATCCTTGAATGAAATTGCTAATTCGTTTGGATATTTTTTTAGATTTTGTAACAAATGTATTGGAGTAGTTTTCATATTTAACCTTTAAGCTATTAGAGATGTATGCAATGCACCTTAACTTAGTTAAGATGTAAGGAATATATTACGAATTTTTAGATTTTTCAATTTATGGAATGACATCATTACAATATGGGCAAATATAAACAAGATTAGCTCATTTATTTTCAAATCATGTACTCAACTAATACAATAATTCGGTTAATGATTGTATATTTGATATAGATATTTAGATGCCGGTGTGGCGGAATTGGTAGACGCGATGGATTCAAAATCCATTTCTCTTTAGAGAGTGGGGGTTCGAGCCCCTCCACCGGTACGATATTTTAATTGAAAATAATAAAAAATTTTCTTGACTCGTAACAAATAAACCAATACTTTAACCAATAAAGGTGCTGGTTTGGTACCTTTGGTATGTGGAAGGGGTAGAGGTTCATTTTGTCCGAGGTCTAGATGAACTCTGCCCCATTTTTTTTACATTGATCTATAATTATACATTAGAACATATTTCTATTTTCATTTATTGCTAAATTTAGACCATATTGAAATTCTGGTTTACATTCTCTATATATCTTGGTGCGGTAAGAATTTGGTCGAATTTTTAGATACTACAATCGGTATATAATCCAATACAAAATGCTAGTATTTATCAAAAGCTAGATTTCAGATTGAGATAAGGCTGATGCTATATCTTCCCAATGGAAGCCTTTTCTTTTTAGATGATAAATAATTTTCTTATTGTCCATGATTTCGTCGCTAACTACGAAAGATTTTTTTTTAATGATTTTTCTTATTAAGGAAATAGGAGGATGTTTTTTATAAACCTTTTCTATAATATGATCTAAAATATCTGATTTTATGGAATGCTTATATAATTTACTTCGGACAGAATTCTCGCCTAGCATTTTCTTTTCGACTAAGTTTTTTATGTACATTTTTGCAAAAACTACATCATCAACATAGCCCTTTTTCTCTAATTTATCTATATTATATAGAATAAGGTCATCAGGAAATCCCTTGTTCTTAAAATGATTTAAAATCTCATTCTTGCTTCGTGACCTATACGAGAGATAAATGAGGATTCTGTCTTTAATAGTTTGAGACAGTTCAAAGTCTATTAATGAATCAATTGTCGACCTTGAGAGCTTGTCACCTTTTTGAATTTTAAACTTTAGGATAGTATTAATGGATACACTTATTTTCTCATGATGAGAAAGTAAGAGGTCGAATTTATTCTTGCTGCGTTTGCGAGGGACTATACCCTCGATTATGCAATTATGCTTCAGCTTTATCTGACTCGCCGTCTAGCCCCATAAAAGACCTGACTTTTTCGGTAACTGATGCAAGGATATCACTATTTTCATTGAGAAAAGTTTTTGAATTTTCTCTTCCTTGACCAATTTTTATATCATCAAAACTATACCATGCACCAGTTTTTTCAACAATATCACCTGAAACAGCAAGATCGAGTATGTCTCCCTCTGATGATATTCCTTTGCCATACATTATGTCAAATTCAGTCTGTTTAAAGGGTGGAGCAACTTTATTTTTTACAACCTTCACTCTCACACGACTACCGACCATTTCATTCCCGTCTTTGAGGGTTGTAATTCTGCGTATTTCCATGCGAATAGAAGAGTAAAACTTTAAGGCTCTGCCACCAGGAGTGGTTTCAGGATTACCAAACATCACCCCAATCTTCTCTCTTATTTGGTTGATAAAAATTACTGTAGTGTTTGACCTACTCACAGTTCCTGTAAGCTTTCTTAAGGCTTGGGACATTAGCCTAGCCTGGAGACCAACATGAGCATCTCCCATATCTCCTTCAAGTTCTGCCCTTGGTACCAATGCTGCAACCGAGTCAATAACTATAACATCCAATGCTCCACTGCGTACGAGAGTCTCACATATCTCAAGAGCCTGCTCTCCAGTATCAGGCTGTGAAATTAACAAGTCTTCGGTGTTCACGCCTAATTTTTTTGAATATTCTGGGTCTACAGCGTGCTCTGCATCTATGTAGGCGGCAAAGCCACCAGCTTTTTGTGCTTCAGCAACTATATGTAGAGCAAGAGTTGTTTTACCAGATGACTCGGGTCCATATATTTCAATAATCCTTCCCTTGGGAACACCTCCAACTCCTAGGGCAACATCTAATGACAAGCATCCAGTCGATATTGAGTTATCTATACTTTGGACATGGTCATCCCCTAGACGCATGATAGAACCTTTACCAAATTGCCGGTCAATCTGGGTAATTGCAAGCTCTAAAGCTTTTGACTTTTTTGTTTCAGTAGACATTTTTTCTCCTTAGAAATTCTCCCCGAGCGGGAATGATTTAATCAAAGTGTAAATTGTTTCAGATGACATTGTTTCACTATGCAAAAATTGCACACGATCAACTTCTAAATCAATTGGATCATAGGTGCTATTTAGAAATAATGAGACATTGGGGGTAGTTTTTTGAGGATAACTTATTTTTGCTACTGTTATATGAGGAGCATAGCTTCGAGCCTCGACCGGAAAACCAAGTGCCTCCATGTTGCTTTCAATACGTGAGGCTAGAACTTTGAGAGGTTCTAAAACACCTCTCACTCCCATCCATAAAACACGAGGTCTCTCTGGTGCAGGAAAACAACCGGTTTTTTCAATCCTGAGTTTGAAAGCAGGAATATGGTTAGTTGCAGATTCGATACTCTCTATAACCTTTTCAAATTCTGATTCCGGAGTATTACCTAAATATTTAATAGTAAGATGTAGATGATTATTCCTAACCCAGTTTATATTTCCTTTTGCACTATCAATTGTAGAATATAACATTGTTTTTTTTGACATAATCTCTTTTGACACCGGAACAGATATGAAAGTTCTATATATTTTATCAATCACTTTTCACTAGCTCCATTCTTGTTAGATTTAATGCAGCCTGACTGGCCTTAATTTTATTTATTTTTCTAACAGAGCCAAAAGTATGTTTTAGTACTCTGTCTCTGCTTGCGCTGGAGTAACAAATATAAACAAGCCCAACTGGTTTCTCATCAGAACCACCACCAGGCCCAGCTATTCCAGAAACCGCAATGCCAACATCTGATTTAAACTTGCTTTTGACGCCTTGAGCCATTTTAATGACCACTTCATTACTAACAGCTCCAAACTTTCGTATTAATTTTTTATCAATGCCCAACATTTTCTCTTTAATTTTATCACTATATGCTAGAATGCCTCCTAAAAAGACTTCAGAACTTCCTGGCACATCAGTGATTCTGCTACCAATTAATCCACCTGTACATGATTCCGCAACCGCAATGGTCTTTTTATTTTTCAAAGCAATTTTAACCAAGACCTCCTGCAAATCAATATTTTGATCAGAGTAAATTGTTGGACCAAGTACTTCGCTGACTATTTTTTTGAACTCATTAACATTATCCAATTTTTTTGAAGATATTTGTAGATCTACTCCATACTCAGATGGATAGTAACCTATGGCACATCCGTGGTTAGTGGCTAGTGGTTCCTTTAAAATTTCTGCTATCTCCGATTCGGGTACTCCAGTTGTGCGGAGCCGACAGCTGTAGAATTCAGATTTCCTTTTTGCTGCAATCCAAGGTAGAACTGATTCTTTCATCATGACTTTCATCTCATTCGGTACCCCTGGTAGAGCAATTATAGTCGTTTGACCGGCAATAAATTTAAAACCCCTGGCAGACCCGATTGGATTCTCAATGATGTCTCCACTACTTGGTATTATGGCCTGGCTCATATTGGACTGCGGGATGTTATATCCTCGGTCTCTGAAACGCTTAGTTAACTCATTCCAGTATTTTTTGTCAAATTTTTCTTTGGCATCAACAAAACTAAATAATGCTGACCTAGTTACATCATCTTCCGTTGGGCCAAGTCCACCAGTGATGATAATGCATGATGGAGTTTGTTCATTAATCATTTGTCTTAGCATCATTATAATTGATGGCTTGTGATCTGGTACAACAGTTTGAAGTATTACTTTTGGACCTAAATATGATATACTCCTACTTATCCATGCAGCGTTGGTGTTAATAGTTCTTCCAGCCAACAATTCATTTCCAATGCATAGTAGGCATATTTTCATAGATTAAAATACAGTAAGCTTTGCGTAACTAGACATGCTAAAATACCCGCCACCACATCGTCTAACATGACCCCAATCGCACCATCCATTTCGTCCATGACTTTTATTGGTCCTGGTTTAAAAATGTCAAACAGGCGGAAAAGAATAAAGGAAGTTATTGCCCATCCAATATTGTGTGGGACTAGATATAGTGCAATCCACATCCCAACCCACTCGTCTATAACAATGGACTTGGGATCTTTCTCTTTCCAAAACTCTACTAGGACATGAGTTATAACAATACCAAGAAAAAAAAATACTCCTGTAATTAGGAGAAAAAGAGGATCAATCCAATATGGTTTTAGGATGTACCAGGCTATTAGGGCGGCTATGCTACCCCACGTGCCAGGTGCTAATGGTAGTTTGCCAATATAAAAAACAGTGCCAAATAGCTCGGCTATTCTAATTCGAAAATCCATCTCTGCTGATAAACTTTATAATTGTCTCTCTATTATCATACAGGTAAGTAATACCAGTCAGAACTGTAAAAAGAGCTATAAAAAGTGTTAAATTGTAAATAATATGGTATTCATCAACTATGTTCACAACATACTTTGCTGTTGGAATGTTGATTCCTTTCAAACCTAGAATAATTAATGTAAAAATAATCACAATGTATTGTACTGTTGTCTTGGTTTTTGCAATTAATGAAGTCACCATAGAGAACCCCTTTTTTTCAATTACCATCCTTAAGCCAGTAACAAATAAATCTCTAAATAAAATGAGGCCAACCATCCAAAATTCTATTATCCCAAGGAGCGAGAACGATATGAAAGCTGAAGAAACCAAAATTTTATCAGCAAGCGGATCAAGAAATTTACCCTCAGTAGTTACTTGATTGTATTTTCTTGCGTAATAACCATCATATGAATCTGTTACACAAGCTACGATAAATACAATCAATGCCAGTAGGTTAGAAAATTCATAATCAGAAAAAAGTGACAGAATAAAGATTGGCGTTAAAAGTATTCTGAAAACCGTTAAAATATTTGGAATGTTTAAATTGATACCCTTCCCTCCATTGCTCTAATTAAAGTTGCATCGTCAACATATTCAAGGTCGCTACCAACAGGAACGCCCCTTGCTAATTTGGATATAGATACATTCACTTCAGATAAAATTTTGCAAATATAAAGAGCAGTTGTTTCACCCTCAACGCTTGGATTAGTTGCTATTATCACCTCCATACCCTCCTCAATTCTATCTAAAAGGGAGTTTATATTTAAATCATCTGGCCCGACACCGTCTAGAGGTGATAGAGTCCCCCCTAGAATGTGATACCTACCTTTAAAACTATTGAGTTTTTCTATTACGAAAACATCATACGGGCTCTCTACTAAGCAAATAAGATTGGGATCTCTTCTACCGTCGTTACAAATTTTACATGGATTTTCCTCCGTTATACCATGACAGATTTTGCAATTTATTATTTCATTTTTTATCGCTTTCAAAGCATTAGAAAGGTCAAAGGATAGGCTTGCCTTCTCACTAAGCAGATGAAAAACGAGTCTTTGGGCTGTTTTTCTTCCTATTCCTGGTAATTTTGAAAAA
Source organism: uncultured Fidelibacterota bacterium (assembly GCA_913041325.1). The sequence continues at coordinate 11,753 of CAJWHU010000039.1, forward strand.
T
>CAJWHU010000040.1 GCA_913041325.1 uncultured Fidelibacterota bacterium
ATCATTGTTTGCGTTGTTTGAATTCATCGTTAGACCCGAGAGGGTGGGAAGGGTTTGATCATAGGTAACGTTTTTCCCACCTGACCTAGCGGTTACAGCTGTACCTGTGTTTCCAGCAAGGTCTTGAAAACCACTGACTCGGAAGGTTAGTACCTGCTCGGTTACGGTCCCATCCATTTGAGCGCTAGCGGTCCAATTCTTATCTGTCGCATCCCCTACTTCAGTTGTCGCTAAAGCACCACTTAGGTAGTCATATTCAACAACAAGTCCTGGTCTAAGGAGCCCCTCGCTAAGATTATCAGCCCCTGCAAATTTTAGCGTAACAACACTTCCTGATCTGGCGTAAGATGTGTCAACGCTGTTGTCTGATTTAATGTAAACACCCTCAAGAGTGGGGGCAGTGTAGTCGATGGTCACGGTCCCGGTAACTCCGGCGGTATTGTGCGTTACCTGCGTGCCATCAATATTGGCCATGTTTTTGAAGTCAATAGTAAAATTGGCAATTGGATTACCCGTATCATTTTCCTCATGCGTTCCTTGCGTTGCGGTTATTGCATACGTATATGCTCTACCATCCTGTGTTTGTTTCGTTGCTGCCGCGCCTGCAATGTTTACAGTAGGATCTACCTTGAGATCTTCATTGGCCTCAAAAGCCAGCGTAACGGTGGAGCCCTCGGTAGCCCATGCTTTGTAGGCCTCCGCTTGGCTAGTTGCCTCAATTGAGACATTTGAGAGCGTTGGAGCTGTCTTATCAAATGTAACTGAACTTCCCGAGGTGAGATCTGCTTGCGTTAGGGCGGTTTGATTACCTGCCATGTCTGTAATAGTTAATGAAAATTCTAATAAACCCTCTGGGTGGCCCTCACCCATTTCAGCAGCGAGTATCCATACTTGGCCGTTTGTACCTCCTTGGAGAGTTGCTGTTGCTGCCAGACCTCCTATGGTACCTGCAACACCATCATCAAATCCATTGATGCCTATTCCATCCTTTGAAAGGTTTCTAAGTTCCTCGTTGGCATCTACGGTTACTGTTACGGTCTCTCCTATTCTTGCGTATGATGTGTTCCCAGATTGGCTTGAGGCAATAGTCAGAGCATCAATTCCTGGAGCTGAATTATCAACAGTTATTCTGGTCGCCTCATCATCCAGAGCTGTATAAGCGCTTGCCTGGTTACCAGATAGATCTCGGTAAGTAAGTGAAAACCTTAGCTCACCATCCTGCAGACCTGACACATTATCCAATTCAGCAGTAAAATTTTGTAAATCTCCTACACTGGCAATGGTTGACGAGTTAAATATGTTTCCATTACCCGCTCCTCCTTGAAATGTTACCTGTGGTCTATTGTTGATGTCCTCATCCCAGTTGTAATCAAGGACCTCACTCGTTGAGAAAGATAATTTCACCGCGTCTCCATTCTTTGCTCTAAACGGGTTAGGATTGTTGTTATTATCTGGTACAATATGTTCCATCGTCTCAACTGATGGATTATTACTGTCATAATAGACGGCTTCGCCAATGGTAGGCACATTAGAGGTTATTGATGTCTCATTGCCTGCCCGATCGTAGATGCCGGTTATAGAGAAATCAACATTAGTGTTCGATGTCTCATTATCGTCGTTGATGGTTACTGTGGCTGAAAACTCGCTACTGTTATTTCCCGCTATACCTGATAAGGATGGTGTAACTGTAACGTTAGTACTCTGCCCTACGTTAAATACCATATAAGCCGCTTCGCTAGTTGAGGCGTCATTGTCAAAATTACCCTGGACTAGTGTTTCGTTAGCTTTAATGGTTAATACTACCTGATCGCCGCTTTTGGCGTAATAATCATCGTCAGCGGTAATCATCTTTACAAAGTTAGTTGATCCGTTATCGAGTATTGGTGGGGTAAAATCAGTAATAACGCTTGAACCATCGTTAACGTCCGTTACTGTAACGCCGTTACCATTTTTATCTCGTAAAGTGGCGCTAAATGTAACGGTCGAGTTTTCTGGCATACCTGATACAGCGTCAAGTATGGCATATGGGCTTGTGCTACTCAAATTTTGCGCTGCACCAGCCCAAGCAGAGAAAACAGTTACGGACATGCTTTCAATTGCTTCATCAGTGGTAAAAGATAGCCTTATCTCGTCCTCGTTTTTTGCAAAATGAGGGAAGGTTTGGTTCCAGGGTGCGCTCTTGGGCGCTGTGATTCCAATAGAGTTTACAACCGGAGCGACTAAGTCAAAGTCAAATGTCTCGAGCCACTGGTCACCGCCCTGGGTCGAGTTACCTGTAGCGGGGTCGTTGTCATCGGCATCATCGTTAACGACAATGAAAGTTACGTTACCGCTGTAGTCATCTCCCTGATAATCATCTGAGGATTTTATGGCGAGGTGACTAATATATGCAGTTGCATCTCCTGCTGCATCGGTTCTTATCTTAGTGTTACCAGCGGTATTGATGGGCTGAGAATACCAAATGTTCCCATCTGCTGGATTACCAGTATGATATTGCACATAAACCTTAAAATCAGTGTCTATGCCACCATCAGTGATCAAAACAACAATGCCGCCATCGACACCGCCATTACTAGTTTCAGACGCGTCAATATTGTAGGATCCTCTGCTGTTAGTACCGTAGCTATTATTATTGGATAGTCTTATGTCTATGTTTGCAGCTGAAAGCTGATAAAATACGAGAAATGACAAAAATGTAGCATTACGTAATAACCGTCTCATTGCTGAAGTTAAAGAATTATTGATTGAAAGTGGTGTGAGCATAATCACTAAATAGCTATTATAGATTTACCCCGAGTACGATTTGTCCATCCATCCAACCAGCACGACCAAGCTCAACGGAATCTGAGGTTTTAGCCATTAGAGTTTCGGTCGAGCGTATTCCTCCCCTGATTTCGACCATACCACCAATACGAATACCGTAGGATGCCTCCATTGAAAACCCGGGTGATGAACCAACTAGTCCAACACCAACTTTAATTTTTCCAGGACCAGCAGGAAAAGATACAATACCCATCGCAGTGATGCCGCTGAAAGTCTCCCCAAGATTTATTACATCCTCTCCCACTTGGTTAAACTTTGCATTTTCAAATTTGAAGGAGCCTACCTCAACTCCAAAACGAAACCTTGCTCCCATTAGCTGCATTAATACTGGGAATTCAACGCTAGCCCGTAAATCTACACTTGAGTTCCAGTCCATTAATGTGGGATTTACAAATCTAGGTGAACCCATGGCAAGGTCTATAGTGTATCCCAAATTTTCTGCCTCGTCGGCGAGAGCTTCGGAGTCATCCTCGTCATCCTCAAACTCCTCATCATCCTCATACTCGTCATCATCTTCAAACTCCTCGTCATCCTCATACTCGTCATCATCGAGATATTCATCTTCATCCTCGTATTCGTCATAATCGTCATCATCGCCAAAGAACTCCTCTACGTCTTCCACATCATCTGGATCTTGAGCGAATAGACTATTATTAGGCAATAAAACAACCACAGTTAGGCACCCCCAGAGAATAAGCTGGGTTGCATGAATTAGGATGGAAATAACTCTACTTTCCCTCATGTTGAACTCCGCAATCGATAGACCTTTCCCAAGGCTATACGCTGTTTATTTAATTTATGTCTTACCTCGTGAGTACATAGACTCTCCGTAATATAAGTCCAGCAGTGCATCGTAGGCAAATTTAAAATGAAAGCGTTCATCAAGTAAGAAACTCCTATTTACGGTTAAAATTTACTTTATATGAGAGAATATTGTGACACCGGATTACAAAAAAAAAGACCCCGTGTAAAGGGGGTCTTTTTTTAAAAAAGGAAGATTGTTTACAATCTTCCAATAGATTGTAAAACCTATTGCCTAGTAAGAACAAACACGTCGCAGTATGGCTCATCCTCGTCTTCCACATGTAAATCATTAAAAGTGGCTGTGTTACCATCGAATGATACCAAAGATGGACCCATAGTACCAGTGATTGTACAGAGACCGTTTGCATATGTGCCTCCAACATACTCACACTCTGGAGCCTGTGCTTCCGATATCTCGATAGATTCTGTCATAGTAACTGTAAGAGAATCAGACACAAAAGTGAATGTGTGATTTTGATTAACATTACATCCAGCGCTACTGTATGTTCCATCGCATTGCTCCTCAAACTCACTGATATTGTAGGTGTACCCATCTTCGTCACATACATCGCCTGTCACAGTGCCATCACACCAGCTTTCAAAGGTTTCGGTGTAAACAAGATTCAAATTGTTTCCTGAAAAAGTCATAGTGCCTGTTTCCCATATTTCGCCCTCTCCAGTGCACGTCTGATCATACTCAGTGGCAACATAGCTCCATGTTCCCTCAATAGTTGGTTCTGAGCTATCATCGCTCGTATCCTCGCATGAGGTAACTAATAAAAGTGGCAAAATAGCCAATAAAAGTTTTTTCATTTTGTTCCTTTTGTTTATTTTTTCAAAAAAAAATTAGGCAGTTTTAATCATATATCAAGAGAAATTAATTTTCTACTTTATTACGAAATTTAAGAAGATTATCAATTTGCTACTTAGAAATATAGTTGTTCTGGACTATTCGATATTAACAACATCCAAACCAAATTAGACACAAGAAGCATCGCAATAACCATACCTTTTTTGGATGGGGGTAACTTATTTCTCAAATAGTTAAAAGAACGTTGCCTGAAAACGTATTCCTGGAATTGGTGTATTTAATTGGTTCATTATTACAGGATGCAAAGAAAATACTGTATTTTTTTTATCCTTAAATCGATAAGAGTTCTTATAGTTTTCATCCATGATTTTATTCAATGTATAAAACCAACCAGCATTCACAGATGCCATAGTTAACAAAAGACTTAATTTTGAAGAATTTTCGCCAAACAAAATTCCAAAACCAGTCCTTAGGATAAGGGCAGCGCCTGTACCAAGAGCTATGATTCTTGAATCTCCTTTCTTTAGATCCCTATCCTCAATTAATGAATTTGCAAAATATCCAAAACCATTCGTTATTCCTAACATCAATGCCACACCAGCCCTGATATTGTCTTTTTCAAAGAGTGCTATTGTACTAACAGCGTTAAAAACACCAATTCCCATAGAAAACCGTATGAAACTAGCATCGTCTTCGGTATACGATTTATTTTGAATATATTTTTTTGCGAGAAATGGCGCACCGTAACTTGCTCCATACAGAGCCAGTGCATTCAACCGATTCATTACTGCATTATCCGGCCAGCTCTCACCGTATGCTAAAATTAGGGCTCCTACAGCATTCGCAAAGCCCCAGGGTATACTTCCTGAAATAACCGAGGCTTGTCCATTTGTTAAAGACCACTCATTATACTTTTTATCAGCCTGTATAACTCCAAACGGGATCATTGACATAATGTATAACGTGGAAATTTTACCAGATTTATCAAAGTCAGCCCAATTTTCGACGCCAACCATAGTTACCAGGGGAAAGAGAGAAAAACCACCGAGTGCGGCACCTCCGGATTGAAACTGCCAACGGCCGTATGGAAGCTCCATGTTTTTTGTGTAACTATATGCCGCATAAAAACCACCACCAAAAGCAAATGCCTGTGATGCTGCCAATACTGCACCATCGGTTGCACCTAACACAAATGGAACACCCCAGCCGTAAAGCCCATTACCAAGTAGCATTGTACTGTAAATTGTTCTCCATCTTGCTTCCTGATTGAGGGTACTTTTTAGACTAATTTTTTGCTGGTTTAATAATTCTTGAGGCTTTTGGGAAGGCTCAATTGCAGCGAGTGCATTTATTGAACTAATTTGTGATAGATCAATAGGAAGTGAACCGAAACTAGTTTTTAAAACAAGTCTATTATCGCCCTCTGACTCGACTACTCCTCTTAGAGCGTTGCCATCTTGCGTCGTAACAATGACGCTGTCGCCAATCCCAAAGTTGGGAACTGTATTAGCCTTTAAACTGGAGAAAAATGTGATGAGCGCGATGACAATAAGTTGATTCAGCATACCTGATCCTTATTTGATGTGGTTTTAAAGTCAATCTACGAAACTTTAGCCATAAAGGTAACCGTAAACGTTTTTTCCTTTTGGATCATCATTATACAGAGAATTATTCTACTAAACATTCGCACCCACTAATGCGAATCTGGGCATATCAGTTTATTTAAACAAGCAGTAGAGACAGGATAGTCGGACGGTGATGAATTGAAAAATGGTAAAAAGGGATGCTTAATGAAAAATGATAGAAAGAGACTAGCAGCAGCTGCAACCACCAGCGCAACAGCAACCGCTGTCGAACCATGTACCAACCTGCTTGATGCTTAGGCTGTCAAAGATCCAATCAAACTTAACACTCAGCCAATCAGATACCTCATCCATGTTCCACTCTTTTGTGTTCCACCTTACTTCAACCTCTTTCGGTAGTTTTTCTATATCGTCGTGGTCTTTATCCCAATCAATTTTTTCAATTTTTAGAACGGGAAATTCGTTTTCTTTCATCTATAACTCATTAAGTAATAATTCAAATTTAGTCTAGCAGCACTCTTTTTCACACTTGACATATCTCATATTATACATGTGAAGGAATACTAGGGCAAATGCAGGTATAAATTTTATATTGTCCGCGAGATTGACCCACCCAAATGTTATGTTCATTATTAGAAGGCATAGCGTCGACCAACTGACCCACAGACCATATTTAACCCATTCAGTATTGATTGATTTAGACACTTGAACTATTGCTGCGAATGAAATAAGTAGAAATGTATAGTCGAGCCACTGCCACCATAAGGGCGATGCGCTACAACAACTTAAAGAACAGGCAGATGCAACAAAGAAAAACGGAGTAGCGATGCAGTGCGCCATACATAAACCACTTGCAAATACACCGACCGTATCTGAATTCACTCTGGACAGATCGGAAAATATTTTCTTAACAGAAATATTTAATAACTTAACCATTGTTTTAACTTACGTAAATTTTACGACAGGTGCCATTATGCCATTATATTGTCTTGGGATATATAGATGGGAATTAAAGTTTGCACCTGCCGAAAGTTTAATCAAAGTTCTTTACATATCCTTTATAAATTTCTTTATCGACAATTACTCTATTCCACGTATCCCTCAAAATAATTTTAATTTTTTTATTGATAATTGACTGAATTTGTTCCCGGTAACTAGCGTAAGCATAGTAATCTGTTCCTGCTAAGAAATTTATTTTATTTTGAAAGTAGACAACAGGATTTAACATATTGAAGCCTTGAATAAATACATTTTTTTGTTCATTTAAATTCTCAACAGATTTTGCTACTTTCACATTTAGATCATTAACAAGTCCAGAAACACCTCTATTGATGATATTCTCATCCATCAGTGTATCGGTTGCAAACATAGTTTCTTCTAAAAATGGATATGACTCAAGTATTCTTAACTTCATAGTATCAGGAGATAGTTCAAAAATAGCATCAGTTTGCTCCCTGTCAACATCCAAAAAGTCCGTCATGTAGTTTGTTGGGTATTTCAACGAGGCCAACTGGTGCACTGCTCCTGGTATCAAAATGCAGAGAGTCAACCAAAAGGAAATCATTTTTATTGACGAATCAGAGCTCCCATTGCTCCAATTGGCTATGAGGTAGAGAATGATGAACCAGAGCAAAATGTATAGAACAATTGTTAGAATTAAACTCAGGAGGTTTTGACTCTCGTGTTGCAAAACACCTGCTATTGAGGCGTAGAACACCATGCACAAAAAAACCGAAACAAAAATTAATATAAAATAAAATAAAAATCGAAGAGCTAACCATTGATGTTTTCTTATGTCACCTAGATAAATAAGATTATCAAATTTTAGATCTTTTTCATAACCACCGACATTGAACAGCAAGATAATCATCAGAATTGGGGTGAGATATAGCAATACGAAATTAAAGTCTAACGTCCCAATGGCAAGACGCTCCGGGTTGGCAATTTCTGCTGCAAGATCACCGTCAAATGTAGTGCTCCAATTTGTGACACGCTTGTAATAGCCATACTGTTCAGACTGCCCCAAACTAAACACCATCATGGGAGAAGGGTGTTTGAATGCAAAAGATGGAGTACTCCAAACTGCCCAATAGGGATCAGTAGGATCTCTCCTACCATTATTTTCCTCACCATTCTCAATCGCTTCGTATTTGATGATTGATTGCTTAACTAATTCTTCATTTTTAGACCGTATTGAGGCTATCTCATTTTGATGTTTTTTGAATAAATCGTGACCATTTTGAGCACCATAAATGATAGCGATTAAAAACAGGACGAATGAGACAATTTTATAGGGAGCTCGCAAAAAGTGTACCTGCTCGCTCCGTAGGATTTGTAAATATTTCTTCATATAATGGGAAACTTATTAGCGTTAAGTCTTATCAACATGCTTGCAACTAATGCCCACAAGGTTAGGAAAAAAAGGTCCAAAAAATAGTGATGGATATGATTTGCAATACGAGGAGTATCATAGGTGAAGTCATTAACAGACTTAAAAAAGGTCTCATCTACTGTCCATTTCCAATCCCCAGTTTTTGATCCTCCATAAGCATGCGCATCGTTTAATGTTTTTACCATGTATCTTCTGTAGTTTTCAGATTCTTTTAGAAAATCCAGGTGATGAACCATATCAGTACCAGAGAAACCCATACTCGCGCTTTGAAGAGATGCAAATGGATTGAGAAATCCAGAAATTTGGTAAAATAATTTTTGCTCCCTCAAAATATCATAATTGTATCCAAAATATTTATCCCAAACGAGGTTTCCATATTCTTCATCCTCTTGCATTACAATACCATCGAAATTGAGGGGAAGATTTTTCAAGCTATCAACCTTGTATTCAGCTAAATATTTTTCTTTCAATTTTTCTCTTCTCTTATCCCGAGGGTTGTGGCCGTCGATTCCTCTAGAACGCTCCTCCCTCATACTCTCCTTGAAGGTTTTCCTGCTGGGTAATTGATGGATTTTTTCCGCTGTATTGCCCCATATTTTGGGTAGAAATATTGTCCATAGAATCCAAACTGCTAGTATAGAAGATAAGGCTGAAGACTTATCTTTTAGTCTTGCAGACAGGTATGTAGTTAAAGATGCTATCACGTAGTAATACAGGCCATATGCAATCACTAATAATGATAATCTTTGGAAATTTTCAGCATCTGCATCGCCAAATAGACATTGGACAAACACAGTGAAAGTCAATAATATTAAGCCATATAACCAAACTGCTATTGATTTTCCGAAGGCCAATTTGGCAATGGAAACTCCTTGGAACACTACTAACTTTAGCCTCTGTTTTTCTCTCTCACGAACCATTGATCCAAAGCCAAAAAAAATAATAAACAATGGGATAATATATTGTAGTAACAGCGAAGTTTTGAGCTTGCCGAATTTGGATGCAGCTATGGATTGAGAGGCTTCAGAGTATATAATTTCATTTTGCACATGCCCCTCTAACCTTATAACATTACCCGTCACTTCATTTATTCCACTGTCCATACTATGTAATGCATTCATTGGCTTAAAAGCATAAGATCCATAGTGCGCTGCTCTGTGGGGATTCATAGCTTCTAAACTTTCCCATTGAGAACGAACGTGCTGCTGGGCCTTAACTTGATTTAGCTGCTGATTTTTGTTTTGAATTATGCCTAGATATACTACGATTGATAGTGTAAGCAGGAAAAAAACTAGTGTAATAATAAATGAAGGCCCTCTAAGTAGCTTTTTAAATTCATTAAAAATGATATTTCTTGTAGCACTCATATATTAACTCTGCATGTAATCAATATAAATTTTTTCAAGCTCATTTGTAGAAACGTCTTTTGTGTCCATTTCCTTTATTAACTTGCCACTTTTCAGTATTCCAATTTTGTCACAAGTCTCTCGCATCCTGAAAATATCATGGGATGCCATTAAAATTGCAGCTCCATTTTCAGATATTTTTTTTAGTGAGCTTGATAGCTCATTGCTCGCCAATGGATCTAAACCACTTGCTGGCTCATCAAGCAAATATACTTTTGCTTTTTTTGCGAGCGCGATTGCTATTCCTACTTTTTGTCGCATACCTTTTGAATAAGTTTTAATGCGTTTATTGTGAGCTTCGTCATCTAAACCGCTTTCTCTTAGTAACTCACGAAGCTGGTCTTCTGTATGCGATTTGCCTGCCAGCTTACAAAAATAATCAAGATTTTCAACTCCTGATAAATACCCATATAGACTAACATTCTCTGGGATGTAGCCTATGTACTTTCTTGATTGATTAGAATTGGTTACCGCATCTATTCCGTTTATTGTCGCTTTGCCCATTTCAGGCTGAAGAAAACCAAGCAGGATATTTATGGTTGTTGATTTTCCAGCTCCATTTGAACCAAGCAAACCGAAGATTTCTCCCTCACAGACCTTTAAAGATAAATCATCAAGCGCGGTTAAATCATCGAAATATTTTGTAATATTTTGAACCTCAATAATATTTTTCATAGTCATTTCTTTTTTTTTAAAAAATTAAACGATACTGAAGATTGAAACTTCTTCCCCTCTCCGGCATTATCATTTTTATTCTTGATAAATGATTGTAATACTCAGTGTCAAAGATATTGTCAACAGTGAGAATAATTTTATGCAAACTATTTCTTTTATTCATGGTATACGTTCCACTTAAATCTGCAAGAAAATATCCACCAGTTTCTGTTTCAAATTCTCCAAGACGGTTCTGATCAGAAACCCTTTTTAATGTGGCTGTCATGCTGATTGCTTTACCAGGGTTCACCTCTGTAGCAAGCAAGAACTTATCGGGCGGCATCAATGCCAGCGGAATGTTTGCAGTCACATTTCTTCCTCTGACCGTAGATATGCTACCGTACAGATTTATTTGGTTTGTAAGCTGATACTCCAGTGTAGATTCAAAACCATAAATTAATGCTCTCACACCCTCGATTTGGTACTTGTAGAGCCAACCTGGTCCACTACCCCAAGCAATGAAATCTGAACCAGCGCAAGGATGAGAAATTCCCAGAGTAGGGCTCCAGTTTAGTGCTTCAGGACAATCGCCCATTTTAGAGCTAAGATGGTAATTAGGACTAAAGTTCTGGAATGCCGTCAACTCTATTGAACTTTTTTCTGTACGATGTTTTAAAGTTGATTCCAGTCCTATTGTCTGCTCTTGATCTAATTGCGGTTCTCCAATTTCATAAGCGTAAGTA
>CAJWHU010000041.1 GCA_913041325.1 uncultured Fidelibacterota bacterium
GCGAAATTGCAAAAGATATAGCATGTTCGTAATCTGTGTGAAGAGCGCCTACATTTATTTGTGCCATTGATGAATGTCCAATTGGTGCATCAGAGGAAGCTTCTACAACAAAAGTAAGGGTCAAATAAGTTCCATGGTCCCAGAAATAGGCATTGTCACTGCTTACATTACTTAACTCAATGTGAGGGTCATTTGAACTAATTTCGAATGTGGGATAATGAACGGGTGCGTCGCCAGTATTTTCAATGGTCAATTGTAGTGTTGCAATCTCGCCTGCTTCTAAAGTCCCATTCCCGTTGTCATATAACTGAGACGAGGCTATAATGAAGCTAGGAGCCTCAACGATAGCATATGTCTGATAAGTCCATTCGTCATTGCCGTCTGATGCAACAAAAGTAAATGGGATGCTCGATCCATTTTCTAGATTCCATCCTACTTCAAATTCAAATGGCCCAATTATAACCTGCTCTCCTGCATCTACAGTTTCCAAACTAATATCTTGAGTAGTAATATTAACCATACCCTCCTCATGGACTAATGAAAAAATAATTTCAGACGATGGGTCCTGCCCAACATTTTCAACCGTCGCATTAAAATACCCTATTTCTCCATAATCAATCACATTATCATCACCTGCGGTGATAATCACTTCGGATAAAACAATGTAGGCGCCCTCTGGCGCTATTACATTTACAGTACTCTCATATGGTATCTTATTATAACCAGTTACAACAATATCAACCGCACCAGGCTCTTCAATAGCGGACTCAAAAAACAGCTCAATTTGTCCGGTAAAGTCTGTGTATCCAGAGGCTAAAAGTGTACCATCTCTTGATATAGCAACTAAGGCTCCGTCTATACCAGCGTCAACCACAAAATCTGTCGCCCCCAAAACCATAACTTCCCCGTGACTGACGTCAAATGCCGTTGGGATATCTGATCGGATTACAACAGATGGGTCACCAAATATCATCCAATATAGAGTTTCAAAATAGCCATCTTGTCCGTAGTTGTCGTTCATATGGTTCATACCATTGAAGGATAGACCGCCAAAACTGCGTTTGATATTATTTGAGTAAGACTCAGTCAGTATTGCATTCATCTCATCTTGCCCATCCATTGGCGGGTTCCAGGCTTGATTCACGGTAGACATTAGTGTCGCAACAGCCCCAGTTGGAGAACCTGCTTCATCCGTTGCGCGTAACCATGTCTCAGCGAAACAAGTCCCCTGGTGAAATTGCCCGTTAACACAGGCAACTGACCAAATGAAGGGCCACTTTCCTGAGTTTGATAAGCTCTCAACATCAGTATTATTCATAGGGCAACCATTACCCCATGAACCATTAGATCCGTGTCCAGTGTAATTCACTAATGAACGACCCTCGTTTAAAGCTGCCTCACCCTGAGCTACTGTACCATTGGGATCATAAACCTGATCTATTTCGCTATAAGTATAGTCCAATAGTAATTGCCTTATGTTGTCCAAGTGTTCATAGTCGTATTCGTCGTCATCACCCGGACCTTCATTTGAAGCAAATCCCGATCCTTTCTTATACCAGCCATCAAATAGATCGGGTTCCATCTCATATGATATTGTCCGGCTTACCATTGTCTCAACGTGCATGCTATTTTCAGCAGAAAAACGACCTATAATTAAATCTGGATAAAAATCATCTCCAGCGATGAATGTATATGAATTATCAGATGGTGTATTCGAACCATCTCCCTCAGATCTACGTATTGAGGCTATCTGATCAATATCACCAACAAGCAATACATAGGCAATACCATTGTTGTAATACTCGTTTTCTATGTATTGATAGATTTCATCCGAGCCGCCTATTTCAGAGACGCTTGTCAGTGTAGTTGGAATGCCTTTGTAGTTTTTCCAGGAAGTGAACGGCTGCATATGTTCCACGAAATCCTCATGACTAATTATCAGCATAGAGCCTTGCTCAGTGAGAATATTATAGCGATCGTTTGTTGGATAGTTTATAAAGTGCTGTCTAAATATATTTTCAAACTCCCTTGAGTTTGAATTTCTAGGTACTCTGGTGAGCTGATTTTTTCCGCCAGGTCCATCAGATTCAATCGCGATTTTCAAGCGTGTGTATACCCTCAAGATTTTCTTCACCGGGTTATATTGAATAGGTTGGATCACGATGCTCTGCCCCCTTAACGAGCGGAGTATATATGGATCTCTCAAAAACGCGATATTCTGTGGATAGAACTCATCTTTTTCATATTGTGGACCATATTTATATGGCACGGTTGAAGGAACCACATCTCTAAGCAGATTGCCCCTGGATGGCTCTATATCATTGATTTGAAAATCCGTGTATTCCGATTCAACAATAGATAAGCTCATGTTCGCTTGTTCAGGGATAATGACTGATTTAGATGCTAGTGGTAAGTTGGGCGAGCCCTCATTCAAAATAGGAGCACTCGTAGGAAAACTAATCCTTATTTTCCCATTACCAAGTGACTTTGAGAAATAGCCTTTCATCTCAAAAGTAATTTCGATTTTCTCATTATTACTGGACAAGAGTTGCCAGCTTGGCTGAACAGGTTCCTGAGAACCTATTCCAACCCAACCGGATGCAATAACCTGTGAAAAAAGAAAAGGTATCAGTACAACTACTTTTTTATTAAAAACCATATATATAAATCTATCATGTATGCATTTAATACGAATAACTAAATTCATAAACTTAATTGCGAAATTGAACGCAATCAAAAGGCAAATCTAATTCCATTTATCAGAATTAATCCAATATTCAATCTTATCCTCAACCTTTTTTAACTCCGTATACCTATTCCTTTTTCTGACCCCATTTTGATATATTTTTAATTTCTGGATTAGGACCTGCTTAGCGATAAAAAATTGTTTTTCGCTCAAGGTCTTTGAACTTAATATCTTTTCCAAAGAACGTATTCGATACTTTTCTATTCCGCTATTGACACGCGATAATTGATCCCGATGCCCTCCATACTTTGTTATCAAAGGATAATCTAAAAATAGAATTTTATGTTTAGCAGCTACACGCAGCCACATGTCATAGTCTTCACAAACTTTTAGAGACTCATCAAAATAGCCAATATTTGTAAATATTTTTTTACTTAATATTGCTGAGGACGGGGAAATTCTGCATATATCTAAACATTTTTCAAAAATATAACCTCCAAACTTAGTGTGCTTCTTTAATTGATTGACTCGAACACCATTCCTTATCCATATCTCATTTGTATGACACAACGCAGCTTCCCTATCAGCACCCAGTAACAATGATTGTTGTTCTAATTTCTCTGGCATCCACTCGTCGTCAGAATCCAGGAAAGCTATCCACTGGCCATTTGCTGATTTTACACCCGTATTTCTGGCAGCACTAACACCTGAATTTTTAATGAATATATATTTTATAGAGGGATAAGTTTCCTCAACCCATTCTCCAGTACCATCATTCGAACCATCATCTACGACTATAATCTCAAGCGGTTTAAAGGTCTGATTTAGGACTGACTCTATTGCCCTGTGCAGGGTATGTTTTCGATTGTATGTAGGAATGATAACTGAAATTTTCAACAGTGGAGTATTAAAACTGTGTAGATTGTTACTCTAAGTAAATATTATACAAAAAGTTTTTTAGGGTAAACCTTATCATCAACAAGTCTTTTTAACCTTTTTCTAACATAATCCTTATCTTTTTTATAAGTAACTCCAAACCAGCTGGATTCTGTATTGAGAACCCTCACTTTTTCCTCGTTTGAGGATATAAGGCTATTTACAACTGTAGGGATTAAGAATTCACTGGTCGGCTCTTCCACATTTGAGGTGAGGAAATCAATGAACATAGAATTTAAATACGTAAAGATTTTTGGAGTAAATCCCCATACATTCATCGAAACAGGCTCGGATCCATTTAACTCAATATCCCGGTCAGATTTTATTCCCGTTAAACTTTTTTCAAGATCGCCCGTTTCAACTACGGTTTGGAGTTGTTTGTTTTTTACCGTACAAAGTCCCCTTTTCACACTTCCAAATTCTGATAATGTTTTGCCTAGTTGAAATGCTACCATTGAAAAGTCGTTGCCTCCATTTTTATAATAATCATATATGACCTGATATGTATCTAAGCCGTAGAAGTCATCGCCGTTAATTACTATAAATGGACTGTTAATTAGACCTCTGGCAGATAATATTGCATGACCAGTCCCCCAGGGCTTCTCCCTATCTAATGGTGCCGTGAAATTTTTTGGTAAGTCATTCACATCTTGAAATGCAAAATCAACCTGAATAGACCCTGAATATTTATCTGTTATTTTTGATTTAAACTCTTTTTCTATGTCTTCTCTAATTATAAAGACAACCTTACGAAATCCGGTACGCATTGCATCATAGACAGAGTAGTCAATAATGGTTTCACCACTGGGACCAACATTGTCCAATTGCTTTAAACCGCCGTATCTTGATCCCATACCTGCTGCCATTACTAAAAGTGTTATATCTTGCATTAAAATCTAAATTCCTAATGAATAATTAAGTTTATACGTGTTTTAATCTTTTACCGATCAAATATTAACAAGATAATAGATGAAAATTGTAAACTAAAACTCTAGGAGACTACCCGGTATTACAAACGGATCCAAACCGATCGAATAACCAGAAAATTCAGGGATGTTCCCACGAGTTATGGATGCAGAAGCACCTTGTATATCTACAGAGTATTTCGATACGACAGAACCTATGACATCGCTATTACCAGTTAGAATTAGTGATTGACTGTAATTTAGAACTGCCCCATAGAGTGCGGTATTATTAAGCATTAGGCTGCTACCTTTAGCGATTATGATACCGTACGATGAAACGTTATCGTAATTGGCTACACCCTCTACATATACAACAGTTGGACTATCGTAGTCTCTTCCAATTTGAGAGTTTGAAATATAAAGATTCCCACTGCAAACTATAAAAATCCCACCATTAATAATTGAATTTGAATTTATTGTTATGTTACCATCAGAAACGATATACCCGGGGCCATTGAATGTGGTGTTAGATATAAGTAGATCACTCTTAACTAATAATTTTTTATCGGTGTAGCTACTTAGATTTATAGTCTTATTGACAAAAGAGGAGTTACTCATCTTTGATAAAACCGGTCCAGCTGTCCAGGTCGCTCCATACTTTGTTCCGTCATTGTTTGATTGGGTTTGAGTATCATTAGCTCTATTCCCGGAGTTTTCCTGAAAGTTATAGTATGCAGTTAGACCAGTTTCGTTACCGTCAAGTATTGTATCCTTAAAGGCAGATATTTGAGCTTGAGTTCTGGTTATATTCCACAACCGCATCTCATCAATGTAACCACCAAAGTACCTGTAACTATTGTAGTCACCACTGTGAAATTTGGTATCTTTATTTCGCCCGATTGAGATATCACCAGGATGGTTCCATAGTTTAGAACCTTGCCCGGATCCGAATTCCTGTCCATCTAAATAACCTTTAAATGCGTTATTAGTTTTTGAGTTTCCTCCATTCAACGTTAGTGCAACATGATGCCAGGTTCCATTCTGAATATTATTAGTGGAGAGCCAGGTCCCCTGCCAATTGCTTTCGCCACCAGGTTCATTCCATCCTCCAACGTATAGCCTACCACCATGTATATAAATATTTAACCCTCTGACAGTACCACCCTGTTCATAAATTGTCTGTTTTCTATTGGTAATTGATTTATCATTCACCTTGAACCATGCCTCTATGGTTTTTTGTGTGTGATGGCTTCCCGTATTAATGTCGCTAGAATTATTAATTTTTACGTAGTCGTTATTGCCATCAAACGAAAGTGCGAAATTATTATACGCTCCTGGGGCTGATGCTGCGCTCGATAATAGTGACTCATACTGACTCGTGTTTAAATCAGGAAATGCAGGATGCGGATTTAGAATTACTCCGCCTGTTCCGCTCCCAATGTATGTGACTCCATTGCTTGCTGCACTTCCAGTTTGTACGGTACCGTTAAAAAACATATCACCAATAATACTACCACCAGGCTTTGAGTAAACCTGACCTGCAACATTTTCCGCATATAGAGCAAAACAAAAAGCTTCAGGGAGCGATGATAACAATAATCTCATATTCCTCTCTACATCATCTATTGTGCCAGTACTTTCAAGAGTAAGATAATGTGTTTTTGATAGAGAAACACCAAGCTCATCACTTTGATTATCAAAAGAGACAGTATATGTACCATTATTAAAATTTTCAGATATTAGTGAGGTACTCCTAGAAGACTTGTAAGATTGTATGCCATGTTCAATACCTGTCATAGCAAGGTTACGTGCTTTTATATCCAGAGTGTGGTAGCCACCTGTGCGTGATTCGATTGATGAAAACCTAGCAAGATAAAAAGCAAAAATACTAAGAAGAATAAAAATACCCATTGTCGATGCCATGAGTATAACCCCTGATTCATCCTCGGCAATTTTCTTCAGATATTTCATTATTCGTGGTAGCTCATTTTTTGACCAAATCGAAAATTATTTGGGAAGATAAAAGATTTTAATGACAGCTCATCTTGGTCTCTTTTAAATTTCATTTCTAGCCTAAGTAAGTGTACACTATTTGCTTGATCTATTGACATACCAGAAAATGCAGGGGATATTAAGTTGAAATTATTATCATAGTAAAAAAAGCCATTTGAATTCAAAGCTGTTATGGAACTTGATAGAGGACTGTAATTTGCACTACCAATCCTCATGTTAAAATTAGAGGGAGGAACTAGTTGAAAGTCTTTATCGACATTCCTCGCGTTTTTTAAAAAGATACTATTTTGGTCTGACTGCACAAAACTTGCTGGACCAGATTGAGATTGAGATTCTCTCATTAATTTCCAAAAGGCTATTCTTGATTCGCTCACAAAACCTTGGCGGTTTGTTTCTTTTACAAAAAAGTCAGCACCTTGAAACAGCATAGTAGCAGCCATCGATCCTATCACTCCAACTAAGACTATGACTATTACTAATTCTATAAGAGTAAATCCGCTGTTATTACTTTTTCTCAATACTAAATACCTGGGCTTATAATCATTGTATCACTTATTGATGATAGAGTGGGGTGTGAAACTTTTACCATTATACTTTTATAATTTGTCTGGCTTGATTGAGGAATATGAAAACCGGTCGTCGGCGAGACATATTCAACAGCAACTGAGCAACTAAACGCAGGATAATCGGTAAAGGATGGCTCAAAATAACCGTTAAAATCATCAATATCATCGAATTCTTTTATCTCATATTCACCCAATTCTTTCCCCAGAAGTGAAGACCATGGTGATGATAAATTTTCATCATACCTTCTAGCGCGGATTTCATTTTGGATACTACTTAAAATCACACTTTGTACGGTTCTTATTTCTGAATTGGCTCTGATTGTTTTTCCAGTATTTAAAGCACGTAAAAAAACCATAAAAGACAGGGTAAGTAAGATCAAAACCACCATTACCTCAACCAGGGTGAATCCTTTATCGTCTGTCAGCATTGGCTTCATTAGTTTATAGTCCACCTACCAGTAACAGGCTCAATAGTAATTGTCTTCGAATTTATACTTACTGTACCACCTGACTTCGGCTCACCAAGGGGTAAAAACTGAAGCTCCGATGAGCCCCCAAAGTTTGCAGAGCGAATATCAACATCACGCATTACTGAATTATCTAAAGAAATAATACCATTTTGACTGTTGGGATAATCACCCATAACTGTCCTTGCACCATCAGGACCCTTGTAAATGGTATAGCTTTCGTCGGACATTGAAAAAACAATTGTAAGTGTATCGTGTTTACCAAAGGCCATTGCTCTAATAAGATCTATGTCACTTGTGATCTGATCAATAGCGATTTGTTCTCCTACAGTAGATAATCCTGTTCGAGTTCTTGTGGTTGCGATGGTAGCAAAGATTCCTAGTATGATTATGATTAAGATCAACTCCATTAAGGAAAAACCAGGGAAGGATCTTTTGGCTATTATTTTTTTTATTTTATCCATGGTCAAAAAGGATCTTCGACCAGAAGAATACGACTTTAAATAGAGTAAGTAAAGGACTTTCCAAAAGAAGGACTATCCTCGTCAATGTCTTCGATTTTTATGTAGTACATTACCTCTCCAGTCATTTCAATGGTATCATTCCAGGTCTCGTACAAAAAGGCGTTGTTATTCGCGTTTTTAGGTAACTCACCCGTTGCAAAAAGATCTTTAGGCGCCATGGGGGAAAGCAATGAATCCATGGGTGTATTAGCCCAGTCATCATCCATTATTTTCATTTCATTTTCTGGTGGTGGCGGAAAATGGGCAATTCTGCCCTTTTGTTGGTGCATTCTGTAAAAATAATGAAAGAATGCCTCACGAATGGTCTGCATATTAGCGACATTCCGTTTACCCTGCATCTCCTCAGAAACTCCATTGTATGCTGGAATAGCAAAACTAATAAGCACACCCATCAGAGCAAGGGTGACTACGAGCTCCATCATTGTAAATCCAGAGTTAGTCTTAATTTTCTTATTCATTCTTAAATATTCTGTTAAACGCCTTCAATGTATTTCGTTTCCAATTTAAAAAGGCTCCGGTTTTTGCCGGAGCCTTTTTAGATACTTCTAGTTTTAATCTAACTAAATCAGATCAAATCCTTAGCTACCGGCGCCGTCTTCTCTTGCACCTAGTGAACCTACCGCGTCGTTATTACCACCAGTGTTGGTTCCTTTATCGTAGTCCCAGTGAACAAGGGTGCCGTCACCACGCATGTGTGTAATGTTCGCACTCTGGGAGCTAAAGCGCCACTGTCCATCATCGGATGCGTTCTCATCTGCGTTAGTGTAGCCAGCAGGCTTTGTTTCGAGTGCATCCCATGGATTGGTTGGCCAGCTGCGGCGACCATTTTCCATTAGCTTCTCAGTTGCATGTGACTCAAGACCAGCTCTGATTGCGCTTATAACTGCGTCTTCAGCAGCCTCTTCAGCTTTCTGTACAGATGTCATGTATCTTGGGATTGCTACCGCGGCCAAAATTCCTAATATAATTGTGACCATTATTAATTCGATCAGTGTGAATCCTTTGTTATTGTTCCTCATGTTGTTCTCCTTAGTTTTAACCTTTGGTTGTGGTTTTGGTGTGCTCGTTTGTTTGGTTAATTATGGTTGTAATTTTTTCCAGAATGATGATGGACTTTCAAGGTCAGCGACAAACATTATGGGTGCGATTGACTGACTACCAGATCCTGATCCAGCGATCACTGTATATATGTAGTGACCATCCTGGAAGGGGCTTTTGATTGCCTCACCACCAAACCCATCTAGAAATTCTTCTGCGCCCTTGCCAACTGTAAGCATGCCTTGACTGTAATAAGATGCTGAAGGATCTTCTTCAGTGCTCACAGACGCATTAACGCCTGATGAAACCTCTGGAACTAGAGCATCTGGATTATTGGTCCCGAAACATGAGGCCCATTTGGGAGCGTCAGTTGTGTTATCGAAGCTTGTAAATGTAGGTGGAGTCGTCACAGAACCATCATCACCAATTATTCCCTGAACTGCGAGTTTTACATTGTACTCAGCGTCAGCCTGATCACTAGTGTAAGTGTAACCATTGCTTGAAGGCACTGGCTCATTGTACTTGTACTGACCAGGAAACCTTCCACGACCTGATTTTGTAACCTGCTCATTGTAAAAGTTGTTTGCAGATTTTAGAATTTTATCAATATCAGCGAGCGTTTTTTTCTCTTTAGCACCCTCACCAACACCTGAAAATTTTGGAGCTGCTGTAGTCGCAAGAGTAGCCATCATTGCTGTTGTAACTGCAAATTCAGCGAGTGACTGTCCACTGACATTTTTTAAATAGCGTTTTATTGATTTCATATTCAACCTCTTTCTTGTGTCTATTAAATCTACTTTAGATTAGCAATTTCTATGCCAACCCTCTCTGTATAGATAATCTTTTTTAAAAAATTTCTCATAAAAGTTTGATAGATAGCAGTTTTCCGTCGTAACGGGCTTTATCTTCAACATCAATCTGGATAATTCTCTTCATATTATAATTTTTTAATTTTTGAATCAATTCGTTACATATTTGTAATTATTGGTGACATCGTATCTATGTGTTACACCTACCATTTAGGGCTGTAAAATCACATGTATCTGGCTTGGGTTTTCAATGTCTGCTATGTATAATATGGGTGATTCTGCTTTTGATCCATGTCCCCTTCCTGCTACGACCTGATAAACAAAATGACCATCCTGAAAAGGGCTTCCGACAGGCCCTGTAGGAAATAATGTCTCCCACTCAAGCTTTCCAGCGGTCTCTCCGGGAGGACAGACATTACACGGTCCAACCTCATCTTTGTCATCAGGTGCAAGATTCGCTCCTGCTGGTTTTGGAAAGTCATAATTGCTAACACCAAATACTGATACCCAGTCGTATCCATTTACTGAGCCAAAATATGTAAAATCAGCAGGATTCACAAGATTGCCATCATTATCGTATACGTCAATAATATCATCCAGGACATCTTGGTTATTGGAATGCCCACCAACTGGAAGGTTATATTTATCTTGACCTGGGAATCTTCCCCTGCCTTCTTTGATTGCTGTCTCCTGATAAAAATTGGCTGCCTGTCTGGCTAATTTATCGAGCTCTGTTCTAGATTTAGCGATCCTTGTATTTTCACCCATTTGAGATAATTTGGGAGCAGCAGTAGCAGCGAGAATAGCCATCAAACCTATCGTAACAGCAAACTCCATTAGGGAGTTGCCGTTTTTTTTATTCAGGATGTTTGATAGCTTCTTATTTTTCATAAAGCATAAGTCAACCGGTTTAATTTTGTAGTGTAAAAGTGTACATAATTATATGAGCAAAATATATGCCAACCTACGATATAATTGAAAAAAGTATCTTAGTATTAGCAATAGTCAAATAATTAATTCAATTCTAACTATATTAAATAGTTACAACTGTACCAACATGATACATAATAAAAAACCCCGCATTAGCGGGGCTTTTTACTATCAATGGGTTACGTTACCCATTTGTGATCTATTTTTTTAGCTTTTTACGGCTCGAGTACGCTGTTAAAGTCTACTGCGTTTTCAACGTCTACCACGTAAATAACTGGTG
>CAJWHU010000042.1 GCA_913041325.1 uncultured Fidelibacterota bacterium
TGAGGTTAATAAAGACGCTGAGCCTTCATTTAAGTTTAAAGGTTTTGGTCAATCCAGTATAGATTTAGTCGTCTATTTTCGTGGTAATAAATATGGAGATCAAAATCCTATTATACACGAGTTTATAAAAGCTATACATAAAAGATTTGACGAGGAGAATATTGAAATACCATATCCAGTTCGAACACTTGTACACAAGAAGGAAGATGCCAATTGAAAGTTTGGTTAATAACAGGCGCAATCATGGCAGCGACATCTGTTGGATTTGGGGCTTTTGGCGCACATGGATTAAAATTGAAAGTCTCGCCTGAAGACCTAGTCATATTTGAGGTGGGTGTTAGATACCAGATGTATCATTCCATTTCAATAATTGTATTAGGTTTAAGCGGTTATTTTCTACCGCATAACATAATCCAAACTGTTGCCATACTCATGTTATCCGGAACATTTATTTTTTCGGGTAGTTTATACATGCTAATCCTTACAAATTATCGCTGGCTGGGAGCTATAACCCCTTTCGGTGGAATGTTATTGATTTTAGGTTGGTTATTGTTCGCATATAATATTTATCATTTCAGTTCTTAGTACTTAGCCTTATTTCTAAACACTTATCTTCATACACCGCATCATCATTTATAATTGCTTCAATGATTGGAACGGGCGTTTTTACTAGCCTTGGTTTTCAACTGGTAGATATTAAATCCGTATTTGCACTGTTACTATTATGGATAATTGGCGGCGCCTTGGCATTTTGCGGAGCTGTCTCTTATAGTGAACTAAGTACAGCGTTACCTCGGTCTGGGGGGGAATATCACATTTTAAGTAAAACCATTCACCCCTCAGTTGGTTTTTCTGCAGGAATAGTTTCTGTGACAATTGGTTTTGTTGCACCTTCTGTTCTTGCAGCCATGGCTCTGGGAAGCTATTTTAGTTCAATTATACCATCGATATCTGAGTTTTGGATCGCATTTTTTGTTATTACTTTTTTGCATGTATTGCATGTACACAAATTGAATTGGGGATTATACTTTCAAAATTATACTACTTTGCTCAAAGTAATTTTAATTTTACTGTTTATCTTCTTCGGCTTAACACACCAACCAGTGCACAATATTCAAATTTTACCTGACCATAAAGATCTATCTGTGATTTTTAGTGCACAATATGCTATAGCTTTAATATGGGTTTCCTATGCCTATACTGGATGGAATTCAGTGATTTATATTTCTGGAGAACTTAAACACCCAGAGGCAGATATTTCTAAAACTATGTTTTTTTCAACTGGATTAGTTACGATTTTATATGTTTTATTAAATTTTGTTTTTTTGTACACAACACCAAATGAGCTAATGGTTGGACAAATCGATATTGGGTACATAGCAGGACAGGGTATTTTTGGTGAAAACGGTTCTAAATTAGTTGCCATCGGAATATCTTTTCTTCTTTTGTCTACAGTAAGTAGTTACACATACATTGGGCCCAGAATAATACAGATTATAAGCGAGGACCATAAAGTTTTAAGTTTCCTTCGAAGCGATAAAAGTGAAATTATTCCGAATTCTTCCTTTATAGCCCAATTAATAATTTCATATGTTTTTTTATTGACCTCGACATTTGAGCAGGTTTTAATGTATGCAGGAGCTGCACTAACGATAACTTCTTCCTTAACCGTTTTATCATTATTTGTTTTACGAGTCCGAAAACCAGAACTTAATCGACCTTATATGGCGTGGGGCTATCCAATCACACCCATGATATATCTTTTTTCAAACCTATGGATAATGTACCACATGTTCAGCGAATCGACTTTTGAATCTATTTTGGGTTTATCGGTGGTAATGTTTGGTATAATTTTTTATTACTTTTTAAAGAATAGTTCATACCATTTAGAATGAAGAAACCATTACTTATTGATGGCGCAATGGGCACTGAGCTAAATATTAGGGGTGTCTCAACTCCGCTACCGTTGTGGTCTGCCGATGCAAATTTGCAAAATTCAAAAATTGTACTAGATATACATAAAGACTATATCAAATCGGGTTCAAAAGTAATTACGACCAATACATTTCGTACAACTCCCTGGACATATAAAAAGGCAGGTTACAGTGATAAAAAATCTAAAGAAGCTGCTCGATCAAGCTTGTATAAAGCGGTTGACATTGCCCACAAGGCGAGAGAGAAAGATGTTCTAATTGCGGGTTCAATTACGTCTGTAGATGACTGTTATATTCCTTTAAATTTTCCGGGTTTATCAATAGCTGAGGAAAACTATGGATATTTAGTTGATTGGCTTGTAGATGCTGGTGTTGATTTAATATTATTTGAGACTATGGGAAATATCATTGAAATAAATTGTGCTTTAAATATTGCTAAAAATTATGAACTTCCAAAATGGTTAAGCATAATATTTGATGATTATTGTAATCTTTTGGATGGCACAAATATTGAAAATTTATTTGCTGGGATAGATAAAAAAAGCTTAGAATGTTTATTAATAAATTGTAATACGAAAAAATTAACTCTTGAGGGATTAAAAAAAATTAGGAAAATTTGGTCAGGGTCTGTTGGTGCATATCCCAACTTGGGGCTAACTAATTACAAGAATGACTATTTTAAGGTAATTGACAGAATCAGTTTGTTGAAATTTTTAAAAGCTTTAATAGATCAAAGATTGGATATTATAGGTTTATGTTGTGGTTCTACACCATATCATGTTTCACAACTAAATTCTCTTATCAAGGATAACTAGGAATTGATATTATGAAATTGAAAATAAAAGCCCTTAGTTCAAAATCAAAAGAAATGTACGAAAATCATGGACATTTTCATCCAGGAGATGCTGGTTTAGATCTATTTGTAGTGAAAAGACAAATTATTCAACCTGGTCATACTAGTATAATTAAGTTAGATATTGCCTGCGAAAACGTTGAAATGAAGCCATACTTCCTAATGCCTAGATCGAGTATTTCTAAAACTCCATTGAGAATGTGTAATTCTATTGGATTAATTGATGCAGGGTATAGGGGGGAGATAATGGCTGCAGTTGATAATGTGAAAACTGTGTCGCATGAAATTAAAACAGGGGAAAGATTGTTTCAATTAGTGGCACTGGACGGAAGTAAGATCTCTTTTTCTCTAGTAGACGAGCTTACATCATCCGAGAGAGGAGACGGTGGTTTTGGTTCAACAGGCAAATAAGATAATTGTCAAAATGGCATAAAGTGTAAACTATCTATTACAAAATGGATTATTTCATGATGTGGTATATTTTTTGATACACCAAATTAGAGTTAAAAAATCATTGAAGCATTGTGATCAACAAAAACAGTTGTTATATTTCGCGCCGCTTTTAATGAAAAATTGTTTTTTATTTATTAATATAAAAGGAGTGAAAAATGGGTTTAAGTTTAAAACCTCTGGCTGATAGAGTTGTTGTCGAGCCTGCTCCCGCAGAGGACAAGTCTGCTGGAGGTATCATCCTTCCTGACACAGCGCAAGAAAAGCCCCAACAAGGGACTGTTGTTGCGGTGGGACCAGGAAAAGTCAGTGACTCAGGAAGTAAGGTAGATATGACCGTCAAAAAAAGTGACAAGGTTCTGTACGGAAAATATTCTGGCAGCGAAGTTACGTTTGACGGTGTGGATTATGTAATTATGCGCGAGAGCGACATATTAGCAGTATTATAAGGAGATAAAAATGGCAAAAGAAGTCGCATACTCTCTAGATGCACGCAGTGCTTTGAAGGCAGGGGTTGATAAATTAGCGAATGCAGTGAAAGTCACTCTGGGGCCCAAAGGACGCAACGTGGTAATAGAGAAGAAGTTTGGAGCACCAACAGTAACTAAAGATGGTGTAACTGTTGCTAAGGAAATCGAACTTGAAAATAAGTTGGAAAATGTGGGAGCACAGATGGTGCGCGAAGTTGCATCTAAAACCTCAGATGTAGCTGGAGATGGCACTACAACTGCTACAGTGTTGGCACAGTCTATTGTAAACGAAGGTCTAAAAAATGTCACGGCTGGTGCTAACCCAATGTCCATCAAAAGGGGCATTGATACAGCCAGAGATTCCGTCGTCGATGCTATAAAATCACAAGCTAAAGATCTTCCTGATAGCCAGCAGATTGCTCAAGTTGCTACGATATCAGCAAACGATGATACTGAAGTTGGTCAAAAAATTGCTGAAGCAATGGAAAAAGTTGGCAAAGATGGTGTTATCACAGTTGAAGAATCCAAGACTGCGGAAACATACTTAGAAACTGTGGAGGGCATGCAGTTTGACCGCGGTTACCTATCACCATATTTTGTTACTAACTCCGAATCAATGGATGCGGAAATGGAAGATGCCTATCTGCTAATCCATGACAAAAAAATCAGCAATATGAAGGACTTGCTACCCTTGTTGGAGAAGGTTGTGCAAACAGGCAAACCAGTTGTTATCATAGCGGAAGATATTGAAGGCGAAGCACTAGCAACTCTGGTTGTCAACAAGCTTCGAGGTACATTCAAAGTCCTCGCTGTCAAAGCTCCGGGCTTTGGTGATAGACGGAAAGCAATGTTAGAAGATATAGCGGTGTTAACAGGTGGAACCGTAATTTCTGAAGATGCCGGTTATAAGCTTGATAACGCTACTCTTGATTATCTTGGGACAGCAAAAAGAGTGGTTTCGGACAAAGATAACACCACAATCGTTGACGGTGGAGGAACTGAAGAGGCTATTAAAGCCAGAATCAATGAGATAAAAGTACAAGTAGAGAAAACAACCTCTGATTACGACAAAGAAAAGTTGCAAGAAAGACTTGCTAAACTTTCTGGTGGTGTAGCTGTAATTAATGTAGGTGCTGCAACAGAAGTAGAAATGAAGGAGAAAAAAGCACGTGTCGAGGATGCGCTGCATGCAACTAGAGCTGCAGTTGAAGAAGGTATCGTACCGGGCGGCGGTGTTGCTCTACTAAGATCTATTTCCTCTTTAGATAAAGTTAAAGTTGATGATGAGCAACAAGTAGGTGTGGATATAATGCGCCGCGCCCTCGAAGAGCCTATCAGACAAATTGTTTCTAATGCTGGAGCGGAAGCCTCAATTGTAGTACAAAATGTTCGTGATAAAAAAGGTGACAGTGGTTACGATGCAAGGAACGATGAATATGTCAAAATGTTCGATGCTGGTATTATAGATCCTGCAAAAGTTGCACGTGTCGCTGTGGAAAATGCTGCTTCAATTGCTGGGATGGTGTTAACCACAGAAGCCGCCATTACTGAGATTCCTGAGGAGGAGAAAATGCCTCCTATGCCCGATCCTGGAATGGGTGGAATGGGTGGAATGGGTGGAATGATGTAGTAGTGAAAACTCACTGCCCAGTTTACAGCTGATGTTAAGATAGCCCCGATATTATCGGGGCTATTTTTATATAAATGTAAGTGGGAGCTTATACCTTAGCTACGTAATTTATTGTGCATGGTTCAAAATAAAAAAAATAGAAAACGTTTTTTCGTCGTCGATGGTTATGCTTTGTTGTTTAGAGCCCATTTTGCTCTTATAAGGAACCCACTGATAACTAGTTATGGCCTCGATACAAGCGCGCTTTTTGGTTTCGTAAATCAGATATTCAAACTTATTCGTACTGAAAAACCAGATTACTTTGCATGTGCTTTTGATTCAAAGGGCAAAACATTTAGAAATCAAATATACGACGATTATAAGGCAAATCGCCCTGAAATGCCAAATGAGCTTCAATTGCAGTTACCTCACCTGTGGGAAATTCTGGAGATAATGAATATACCAGTATTGAAAAAATCTGGTTTTGAAGCTGACGACATAATAGGCACATTAGCTGTCCAAGCAGAAAAAGAAGGGCTGGATACTTATATAGTTAGCGGCGATAAAGATTTCATGCAGTTAATTAATGAAAATATTTTTTTATACGCACCAGGCACAAAAAAATCTCCAGGTCCTAAAGTGTACGACTCACATTTGGTCATGGAGAAATGGGGTGTGCCGCCTGATAAAGTTATTGATCTACTAGGTCTCATGGGGGATAGTTCCGATAATGTACCTGGTGTTCCTGGTGTTGGTGAAAAAACCGCTGTGAAATTAATTAATGCATATGGATCATTGGAGGGTGCTTTAGATAATGCAGAAAAAATCTCAAATAAAAGAGTTCGAGAAGGATTAATAAAAGGTGTTGAAAAGGCAAATCTAAGTAAGAAGCTGGTTACCATTCTGGTCGATCTAAAACTAGACTGTAATGTTAAAGATTTTGAAAAAAAAGCAATATCTACAGAGGCATGTATATTAAAGTTTCAGTCGCTTGAATTTCAGGGCTTGGCTAAACAGCTATCGACATCATTGAATGTTAAAAGCCAAGATAAAAAAATAGATAGGCCAATCATAAATTGTGAGGTTTTTTATAAAAAAAGAGATGTAGATGTTTTGGCAAGGAAGTTATTGCGCTCTAAATTAGTCTCAGTAAGCATTATCACAGATGGTAAATCAGCGTCAGAAGCCACAATATTAGGTTTTAGTTTTGCTACTGTATCTGACAATGGGTGGTATGTCCCTGTTGCCAATAAAGAGCTAGATGATAAGAAACCTAATCAAGATAACTTATCATGGATTCTTAAGAAATTAAAACCCATCCTTGAGAACGATGAAGTTTTAAAGACAGGCTGTAATATTAAATATGATTTACATCTTTTGAAAAGGTTTGGAATCAATATAGGTGGTTACATTTTTGATATTTCAATAGCAGCTCACTTGATAAACCCTAGCTCAAAGGTACCGTCATTAAAATCGCTAAGTCTGGAGTATTTAAATTATGAACTATCCGGCATTGAAGATTTATCTAATGTTGTTAAAAACCAGCAAAACATTTATGACATATCCTTAGAGGATATATCCAATTACTCGGTTGAAAAATCATGTAAAATATTAGAATTAACTCAAATCTTAAAGAATGAGCTAGAAAAAAAATCACTCTCTGATTATTTTGATATGGTAGAATTGCCTCTCGTCCCCATATTGGTTGAAATGGAATATAATGGAGTATACGTAGACTCCAATCTAATCAGACAAATGTCTAAAGACATTGGTGGTAAATTGGACGACCTAAAAAAAAATATCTTTAGACAATCAAAAAAGGACTTCAACATTAACTCAACGCAACAGCTGGCCATAATTTTATTTGATGAGCTTGATCTGCCAATGGTTAAAAAGAGAAGCACAGCTGAGGATGTTTTAAAAAAATTAAAAGATTACCACGAAATACCTCAGTTAATTTTAGATTACAGAAAATACAACAAATTAAAAAATACATACCTAGATTCATTACTTGAATTAATACATCATAAGACATCAAGAGTTCACTCTACCTTCAATCAAACTATAGCGGCGACGGGACGCTTATCGAGTACTAAACCAAATTTTCAGAATATACCTATAAGAACACGTGAGGGTCGGGAAGTAAGAAAAGCATTTTCAGCTCAAAAAAGAGGCTGGAAAATTTTTTCAGCCGATTATTCACAAGTTGAATTAAGAATAATGGCTCATTTTAGCGAAGATAAAGCACTAATTGATGCGTTCAATAATGAAGAAGATATACATACTAGAACTGCAAGTCTGGTATTTAATGTGCCAATTGAGAATGTTTTGTCTGACATGAGAAGAACAGCTAAAATAGTTAACTTTGGTATAATGTATGGCGCTGGGGCATTTAGATTGAGCCAAGAGTTAGGAATTTCAAGAAATAATGCGAGCCAAATAATTGCAGATTATTTCAAGAAATATCCAGGCATACAGGAATATATCAATAATACACTAGAAAAAGCTAGAAATCTGAATTATGTTGAGACCATTCTTGGAAGAAGAAGGCCAATATTAGACGCCAACTCAAGTAACGCTCTAAAAAGAAAAGCCGCAGAAAGGATGGCGATAAATATGCCAATTCAGGGCTCTGCTGCTGAGATGATTAAATTAGCAATGATTAATATCCAAAGAGAAATAAGGAATATGAATTTAAAATCAAAACTAGTATTGCAGATTCACGATGAATTATTATTTGAGTTTCCAGAAAGTGAAGAGGATGTAGTTATTGAATTAGTAACCAAAAAAATGGAAAGTGCCATACAATTAAAAGTACCTGTAGTTGTTGACTATGGTATTGGCACATCATGGTATGATGCACACTAAAGTTAGGTTTACATGGAAGCCAGTATCACACTAAAAAAAGTTGGAAAGTTAATAGACGACAAAACCATACTTGCAGGTTTGTCTTTTGGCATAGAAAGAGGTAGTCTAGTTGCAATTGTTGGCTTGAATGAGTCGGGTAAGTCCATACTTTTAAAATTACTATCTGGCTATGAGGATCCTGACTATGGTCAGGTCTTTATTCAGGGCTTGGATATGCAAAAAAGAAGGAATGAGACAAGGGGATCAATTGGATACGTTAGTTACACTTGTGATCTTGATCCATCTTTGACCATAGAGCAAAATATAAAGTTCAATGCTAATCTATATTCAGTAAATAATGATCTATACAAAAAACGCATGGAGAAGTATTCAGATGCATTAGATCTTCAAAATTTTTTAAATACTTTATCTTATAAAGTTTCCAGCGGCGTCCAAAAAAAAGCTATGCTAGTTAAAGCTTTGATTCACAACCCAGATATTTTGATTTTGGATGAGCCAACAGGCTTCATGGATGCAGAATCTACTCGTATGACTTGGGATTTAATCAAAGAATTGAAAGGAGGTAAATCAATTATTTATGTTAGTAACTCAATTAGTGAAGTTGAGCAGGCGCATGACAGGATACTTGTTTTTAATGAGGGTAAAATAATTATGGATGGGCATCTTGATAAACTACTAGAAAACACGACAGAATATCATCAATTCCAAATAGAGTTTGAAAATTTAGATGATGATACCTTTGAGATACTCACAAAAATACCAACGGTTGTTTCCCCAAGCAAAATTGATAATGTTTTTTATTTTTATGGAAGGACAAGAAGTGTTTTTTTTGATGTAATTAACAAAGCCTCTGATTTTAATCTTATTGATTTAGAAGTAAAAAAGCTCGGCCTCCGAGATCTTTTGGACTCTGAATTTTCGGGAAGGGGAATATTATGATTAGAGCTCTTATGTTGCGAAGGATTTGGGTTTGGAAAAACCAACTGGTACCGAACATATTTCTTTTTTTTACTTTACCAGTTAGTGTTTTTTACTTCGTTAGTTTACCCTTAAAAAATATTATGAGATTCAGTCTTTCAGACGTTCCATATGATATTTGGGTATTCCCGGGGCTTATATTTATAATTGGTTCATTTAGTATCTACCCTTCGATATATAGAGATTACTTTGATCTCAGAATTAATAACAAAGTATTAATTAACATATCCCTATCTCCATATAGTAAAAAAAGAATAATATTTTCGACACTAGTATCATCATTATCTGAATCATTTGTAATGATTTTAATTAGTACTTTGATCTATTTTACTTTGACATCCATTCCTTACAGTCTCCTAACATTTTTGTTCTTTGGAATCTGTTTATCCACTTACTTATTTATATTGGGCAACTTGTTAATATTTTTATCGGTCACAATTGATACCCTATCAGTAATGTTACTAGGATTGATAACTATATTTATTCTGGTTTTGTTCGGGAGTGGTTTTTTATTCGAGTTATCCTTCTATCCAATTGTTTTAGAGTCAATATTATCTTGGTCTCCGTTTGCAATTTCTTTTCAAGTCTTTCAAAAATTTCACTCTACTGGCATAATAGCTTGGAGGTCATTGTTTGGTCTTACCATATTAATTTACCTTTTTATAACATTTAATGGCTACCAATTAAAGAGAAAACTAAAACAATAAACTTTGATTATTATAAAATATGATTGGACCGAAAGCTTACATCGCAAAAGATAAATTGGAAAGAAATATTAAAAATATACGTACATACATTGGTCCAAAAAAATTGATGATTGTAGTTAAGGCAAACGGGTATGGGCACGGTCTTTTAAATGTTGCCAGTATTCTCAGTAGTCAAGAAGATATTATACTTTGTGTTTTTAATATACAAGAGGCAATATTGTTAAGAGAGAATGGGGTAAGAAATAATATCTTTATATTTTCTAGGATTCAGCAAGATTGGGTAATAAGAGCATTTGAATTGAACCTATGGGTAAATATATGTCACTGGGATGACTTATTGCTTGTGGATAGAATTATTTCCGAAACAGGTTTGTGCCCCAAAATTCATTTAAAGTTTGATACTGGTATGACGAGATTGGGTTTTGATATTACTGATTCTGAAAAAGTCTTTAACTTTTTAAGCGATCGCCCTAAAATTCCGATTGAGGGAATCTATTCACACTTCTCAACGGCAGATGAGGGTGATATTTCCTTTGCCGAGAAACAACTAACACTATTTAATGATATAGTGCTTCAGGCAAAGAGAAATGGAATAATCTTTAAATACATTCATTGTTCAAATAGTGGTGCTTTATTGAATCTTCCTGATTCTTATTTCAATACATTAAGAGTCGGTATGCTTGCATATGGCGTATCTCCCTCAGATGAGGTTAAGATGAAAATAGATGTTGAGCCTGTGATGAGTTTTTGCGGACCAGTTGTCAATTTACGAAGAGTGGAATCAGGTACAAGTGTAAGCTATGGTGGTGTGTATAAAACCAAAAAAGAGACAAATATCGGTGTCGTTCAGATAGGGTTTGCTGACGGTCTTCCAAGACAATGGTATGAAGAGGGCTTTGTGAGCTATGAGGGCAATTATTTTAATATAGCCGGAAGGATTTGTATGGATCAGTTTATGGTCGATTTCAGAGATGTTAAACCAAATATGGGAGACGAAGTCCTAATTTTTGGAAAGAAAAAGAAAGATGAAATTCCAATTGAGACGATAGCAAAGAAAATTAATACAACAACCTATGTCTTGTTAACAGCAATTCAAGGCAGAACAGAGCATATAACTA
>CAJWHU010000043.1 GCA_913041325.1 uncultured Fidelibacterota bacterium
AAAACTATATGCTCCAGGGTGTACCAACCCACCACAATGGCGGCTTGAATAATATAGTATTTCAAGTCAATGACGGACATGGCGGTCATGCAAACCAAGACTTTAGTGTTGCCGTCGCTGTAACCCATTTAGAAATCTCGGGCGATCCCGGCTTCCGGCTTCTTTCCAGCCCAGTATCTGGAGCTGTCTTTAGTGATCTCTTAGAAGAATTATGGACTCAGGGTTCTGATGGATCTGATTTACCAGGTGCCAGTCCAAATGTCTGGACATACGACAATGGTTGGGTGCCTGTTGTTGATCTAAATAACGATGTATTAGAGGCTGGAGAAGGCTTTGTTGTGTATGTGTATTCGGATACTGATTTTGATGGAGAAGATGACTTACCAGTTACTATTGGAATTGATGATCAATTCGAAAATGGCATGACTATGAACCAAGCATCATTAAATGTTGCGACAAATCCAAGCCACTGGAACCTGGTGGGAAATCCTTATGGCTTGCATGTTAAAATCAACCAAATGTTATTAGACAATCATTCAAAGTTTAATTCAACAGTTTATAAAATGGATCATGACAACCCAGGGTATAAAACACACAATGGTATTGTTGGGAATATTGATGAGGGACTAATCAAGCCATTTGACGGTTTTTGGATCCAAGCCGGTTCTGAGGGCGATGCATTTGAGTTCTACGAACACTCCATCAGGAAAGGTCATCTAAACAGCACTGCTAGAACAAACAATAGAGACCAATCGTCTGGAAGTGCAACATTTACATTTTCCGATGGTCAATATACGACAAATGTTTATCTATCATTTACTGAAGATGGAGAGATCAATCTAGATCCTGCAGATGCCAAGCAGATTATACCAATGTCTCCAGCTGAGCATTTAACAAGTATGATTTATGAATCAGGTAACGCACTTGCCATTAATAATCTTCCAATAAACTTGGTTGTTGACCTAGCATTAGATATGGATGTTATGCTTCTTGACCCTGATGATGAAGGTTACCAAACTCAGGAAACACAGGTTAATATGACATGGGATATCGCGAATCTCCCCGATGGAATATCGCTTGTACTACAAAATAACACTACAGGTCAGAACATCAATTTATATGGATTCCCATCTGCAAATATCAATTTACCTGCAAAAGGCGGGTTTTTATTCCCAGAAGAGTTAATGCAAACATATCCAAGCGTCGGTGAATCTCAGTTTTCTCTTTTTGTAAATACAGATATAACGAGTACAAGCAAAGAGCAGTCTACATTACCTGATCAAATTGTTCTTCATGATGCATACCCTAACCCGTTCAATCCCAGCACGATGATTAGGTTTGATCTCAAACAAATAGATCATGTTAGGCTAAATATTTTTGACCTAAAAGGAAGGCACGTTGCTAGCTTAGTTGATGAGATAATGCACTCTGGTAATCATCAAGTGCCGTGGAACCCAGTAGCTCTACCTTCTGGCGTTTACCTTGTAGATCTTAAGACCGGCAAAAAATCTTTTAAACAAAAAATAACGTACATAAAATAGAGTTCATTATGAGAAACAAAGTCTATAGCATGGCCGCATTTTTATTATATAGTGCAAACTTAATACTAGCTCAAGATCCTCCTCCTCTTCCTGACGCACCTACCCAAGGACCCATAAATGGTCTAGTTTTTCTTCTTATCGGCGGTGCGGTGATTGTTGTAAAAAAATATTTTGGAAGTAATAGATAGAATAAAGAAGAACCCTTTTTCAGGATTCTTAATCAAAGCTTTCTTTTTTTATATAATTTGGCAACTTGTTTATGATCTAGTATTATATCCTGATGGTAGACTTGATGACTTCCTTGCTCTAACAACGGTATTCTTTTCAAAAAATATTCTCAACGCTCTTGGCTGGATAGTATACACCCATGAGAGACTTATTTGGATTGAGGGAACTCAAGGCCTTGAGATAGTAAATGGTTGCAATGCTCTCAAGCTAATGGTTCTATACTCTGGTTTTATAATCTGTCTTGGAAATGGATTAGGAGAGAAACTTAAGTTTTTAACTTTTGGCATAGTAACAATTTACATGTTGAATACAATCCGAATTGTTCTTTTCAACTTGGTAATATTATATTTCAAAGATTACTGGAATATCATTCATGAATTTAGTCCATTTATATTTTTCTATCCCTTTATACTATGGGTATGGTATAGATGGACATTAGTTGGTATAAAAAACCGCGACATTCATTCGCTTTACGAATCTTCACTATCTTAACTCTTTCTGCATTGCTCTATGTATCTTTGATTAGACCGATGAGAATAAATATTAACAAAGATTTTATATTCCCTTTTTTTTCAGAATTTGCAGATTCTAATGTAACAAAAGTACAATATAAACCTAGGCGAATTGATATTCTACCAAATGGCTACGATATCCCAAGAGGATTCGGTATTCCTTTTGGAGGTTATTTTTGGTTACCACTATCATTACTTATTGCGTCAAAGAATATTAATCTATCGAAAAAGCTATTTTTTTATCATTTATTTTTAAGTATAGTGCCGCCTTTTTTTGGCTTTCTATTTATAAAAGGATACAAATTTGCAGGAATAATACTGCAGGTCAACGAAATGTTTTTTATCACTCTTTTTTTGTTCTTTCTTTTTGTGGGGATTAAACAGATTTATGATATCTGGGATAGCAAGAAGCCTCTAAATATATAGAGGCTTCTTTAATGCTCCGGAGGAGGGACTCGAACCCCCGACAAAGTGGTTAACAGCCACCTGCTCTACCAACTGAGCTACTCCGGAAAAATTAAATTAATAAAAACGCTGGCGAATTTATTGTCATTTAAAGAAGCCTCAAAGTTACATTTCTTTTTCGCCAGTTAATTTTCTGTTTTCGTCGAACAAACCACTTTTCTGCTGATCATTATTTATCATAACGATACCGTCCATATCATGAGGCTCGCCATAAACAGAGTGAATTGACTTTAAACCTCCAAGCCATTTTCTACTATCGCAAAGATAAACTAAATCACCTACTTCGGCCTTCATTTTTAGCATATCGTTTTTTGAAAATCGAATAGAATTGCTATCAGAATCCGACAGCTCCCAATCAACGTTTACTATTTCACCCTTGGCATTGTTAACCTCTCCACCTTTGAAACTAGCTTTCAATTTGGAAACATCATATACCGTCAACCCATCGACTTTATCTTTAGATGGTGGTTTAGTCAATAGACTGACTATTATACCCACACTAGCACAAACAAAAATATTGTATAAAGCGCCAATATAGGAATAACCTTTATCAGGACGGAGTTCAATACCATGTGAAAATGGCGCGATAAGTTCATGATTAAACTGGCCAAGTATCATAAGAAAAGCACCTACAGTAAATGTAGCTATCACAGCAGGAGTGGTAAATCTTTTCCAGAATATGCCTAAGAATACTGCTACGACCAATGGAGGCGTAAATGTAGAGTGAAACCATCCATGCGCCTCATAGATTGATTCAAACGAATTAAAAAAAGGAACTAGAAGAACTCCGATAACCTTTATAGCTATTGAAGCGTACCGGGCTATCTCAAGCTGTTTTTCCTCTGAATGTTTTTTCTTTGTAAGCGGCCTATAAATATCGTTAACAACAATAGCGGATGATGCATTCACAAGCGTATCAGCTGTTGACATAAGTGCGGCACAAAGAGCGGCAATGATAAATCCGAATACACCAGGGCTAGCTACAACATTAGTTACCGCTACAAATACATCATTGGGTTGAAGATCTACAGGAAGAATCCCAGGCATTCCATTAGCTATTGCTCTCCCAATCCAACCTGCATTTGAAACAACAATTGCAGATATTGGAAGAACAAAGAGTACGTTAAAGGCTGCAGCTTTCCTTCCCTCATTAACGTTCTTTGCAGCCATGAAGCGCATAATTAATCCCTGGTTTAAGAAGAGAAATCCTATAGAGCCCGCAATCCCATCCTGCCAAAATATTCCAACAAAATTAAAGTTGGGAGGGTGATTGAAATGGGCAAGTGGCAGTTTTTGTTCTGGGGTTAAATAGTTCCAGAAGTAAGAAATCCCGATAGAGAACTGTCCTTCTCCAAGGTATTCCAACCCAAGGGCAAACAATAATAGGCCTGCAAATAATAATATTAAACCTTGGAATAAATCTGTAAATATTACCGATGTCTGCCCTCCAAAGTGCATGTATATAGTTGTCGCTATCGCAATTATAATCACTGTTGCCATGAGTGGTATATTATAAATTCGATATAGCGCGGTTGCTAATGTAAGTAATTGTATGGCGATATAACCTAGCATATATAACAGCGTCATTGTTGTTGCTAAATATCTCGCAGTTTTATTAAACCTCTTTTCAAAGTACTCTGGAATCGACCGCACTTTTGTGTAGTATATAATAGGCAACCAACCAAACATAAAAAGAGGCATAAAAAACCAATCGTTCATGTATGTCATTGTCGATGAAAATCCATATTGATACGCTTTGGTCGAGTATTTAACAAAACTATGAGAACCTATCCCTGTAGCAACAATTGATATAGTTATTAACCACCATGAGAATCGCCTACCTCCGAAGAAGTAGTCTGAAGTATTTCTGCTGTATTTTCCGAAGTATGCTCCAAATCCCATAACTAACAGAAAGTATATAAGTATTACAATCCTATCAATACCTGTACCAACGGTTATTTCCATATTACCCTCTTATTGCGCTACCAGAATAAAAGTTGCGTGAATCGATGCATAATAAATAAACCCAAAGAACAGAATCACCAACCACTTTTTATGCTCAGATAAAGAAACGTCTAATGCATTAGTTTTAAGAATTAAATATATTCCTACCAAAAATGCAAAACCTCCAACTCCGTAAAGATAAACAAAGGGCAGCCAGGTGCGAGCAAAATCAAGCATTTATACTTCCAAATTTTGATTCAAAATGTGGCTTCAAAGAAATCCACGTTTCAACTAATCCCTCAACAAGAACTTTAGTATTGCCGACTACAGGCATAAAATTAGTATCCCCCTTCCACCTTGGTACTATATGGTAGTGAATGTGTTCTTCTATACCAGCTCCACCAGCTTTGCCTATATTGACACCAAAGTTGAAACCTTCAGCACTCATTACCTTTCTTAGGATATTCATTGTCCCTTTTGCAAATGCCATTATTTCGTTATTACATGTATCCGATATTTCATTGATGTCTGAAGTATGCTCATATGGCGATATCATTATATGACCATTAGAATAGGGATACAAATTCATGAGTATAAAACTTTCCTTGCCATGGTGCAGGACAAGATTCTTTTTATATTGAGTAGTCTGTGATTTATCACAAAATACACACCCACCCTCTTTTGGAGTACGGATGTAATCCATTCGCCAAGGCGCCCAAAGTTTATTCATCTCCTTCCTCTTTGGTCTCCTTAATAACTTTTTGTTGATAGTCTTTAGGCATTTTTTCATAATGGCTTAACGATTCAGAATGTATGCCTCTTCCACCAGTGAGTGAGCGTATAGTGGTTGCATAATGGTATAGCTCGGCTTGAGGTACCTGTGCTTTAATTATCTGAAAACCCCCATCCGATTCCATCCCCATTATTTTTCCACGTTTTCCTGAGATGTCACCCATGATGTCACCCATATATTCTTCTGGGACTTTAACTTCAATATCCATTATTGGCTCTAACAGACAAGGTTGTGCACTAAGAAAAGCATCTCGAAAAGCATGCTTTCCTGCTGTTTGAAATGCAATATCTTTTGAGTCAACCGGATGCATCTTACCGTCATAAAAATCAATTTTAATATCAACTACTTTAGATCCAGAAAGAATGCCCTCTTTACAGGCAGTATTTACGCCCTTTTCAACAGATGGTACAAAAACCCGGTCGACATTTTGTCCTACCAGTGATTGTGTAAACTCAATACCCTCGCCCCTTTGCTTTGGCTCAATTCTCATCCAGACTTCAGCAAATTGACCTGCGCCGCCTGATTGTTTTTTATGTCTGTACTTAGACTCAGATTTCTTTGTAATTGTCTCCCTGTATGGAATCTTCGGCTCTTCAAGATGTATATCAATGTCAAATCTTCTTTTTAAACGCTCAGTGGACACAGTAAGATGGAGCTCGCCTTGCCCCGATATAATGGTTTGATTCACTTCTGAATCAACTCTGTACACAAATGTACTATCCTCCTCGTGAAGAGTAGCTAGACCAACCGCAAGTTTTTCTTCATCGCCTTTACCTGTCGGTCTTATTGCTGCATGTATATTGGGATTGGGTAGTGACAATAGTGGTAGCTTAAGATGTTTTCCAGATGAAAGTGTGTCACCAGTATGGGTGTCTTTTAACTTAACTACGCCAGCAATATCCCCTGCATAAAGCTTATCAACCTGAGTTCTATTTTTACCGTTTAATAAAAACATTTGCCCAAAACGTTCATCTATGTTCCTGTTGGAATTATGATAATCTTCTCCTGTTTGAACTTCACCAGAGTAGACTCTGAAAAAAGAAAATTCTCCTACGTGGGATTCAGACATAGTCTTAAAAATCTGCAGAACCGTGTCACTACCATCAAGTGAAACATCCACTACATTGCCTTTCTCATCTTTAGCCTTAACAATTTTTCTATCGTCAGGGGATGATCCATATTTTGAAATAAAATCACAAACTCTACTTACACCTATGTTTTTGGTTGAAGAAGTGCAAAATAGAGGTATGAAGGTTTGGTCCTGAACAGCTTGGTGTATACCATCTCTCATCTCCTCTTCCGTTAAACTGCCTTTTTCAAAAAATCGTTCTAAGAGCGCATCATCCGATTCTGCAACATATTCAATTAGCTCTTCGTGTAGTTTTTTAACTTTCTCGTATAACAAATCTGGCAACTCGCTCTCATTCATTTTTCCTGACCCGTCTGTTTCATAAGAGATTAATTCGGTTCTCAGTACATCTACATTTTGGTTATAACCTGGTCCCGGATTTACGGGTAATTGCATGGGAAACACGTTACCCCCAAATCGTTTTCTAGCCTGATCAAGAATTTCCTCAAATTTTGTGTGTTCCCTATCTAATCCATTTACCACTAGCATTTTAGGGATGCCTAAATCTTTTGCATAATTCCACATCGTCTCTGTGCCAACTTCTACTCCACTAACTGCGTGTATAGTAATTACTGCCATGTCAACAACATTTAAGGCACCCATGGCTTCACCAATAAAATCTGAATAGCCTGGAGTATCAATAAGATTAAACTTAGTTTCTTCCCATGTTATATGTAAAGGTGTGCTATGTATTGAAATCTGTCTTGTTTTTTCTCCTGGATGGTAGTCTGATGTAGTGGAACCTTGTTCAATCTTGCCCAATCGATTGATCTCATTTCCATTTTTAAGCATTGCCTCTGCTAAGCAGGTTTTACCCGATGCGCCATGCCCAACTATCGCAAAATTCCTTATATCTGATGATGAAAATCGTCTCAATCTACATCCTTTCTAATGTGATATATCTTAAAAACAAGTATAATGAGTGTAACAACTCATGTAGGTAAAATCAAGAAAATTAAAAATTCTAGGTTCTATATTGCTCTATATAAGTTCTTGCAGCTGGGACCATGTGTATACTTTCTAAATCGTAGTCTAAAAAGCAACTTGCTAAAGTTTTCAACCGATGCTCTATTGGCTTCATTTTGTTTACGACAATAACAGATTCATTGTTAACCTTGCATTTTCCCCCTGCAAAGTCTCCTTTCCCTTTTAGAACTCTCAGACCTAAGCGTTTAGCAATGTCTTCTAATTCATTGTATAATTTTTCATTTTTCACTATAGTAAATCATCCCTGTCATTTTGTTTTAGATAATCAACCATTAACTTTACTTCCTCCGCCATGTTCTTTGGCATGACAAGTGTTGCGTCATTGGTGTTTATGATAACAAGATCACTCAAACCAATAATGCCGGTAAACTTTTTTTTAGAAAATATAAAATTACCATCTCCATCTAGGACCTTCCCATTGCCTCTAATTACATTCCTATTGCTTTCCTCGGAAAATACATTATAAAGTGCATCCCAGGAACCTATATCGTTCCAGCTAAAGTTAGCTTCTACTACGTATATGTTTGAAGCTTTCTCTAAAAGTCCATAATCTATTGATTCTGGTTCGATGAAATCCCATAAGTCATCAAATGATTCACCTTCAAGCAACTTCGGTGCAATCTTATCAAGAATTTCATTCAGCTCAGGTATATGTTTTTTAAACCCATTAATAAATGTTGACACTTTACCAAAAAACATTCCTGCATTCCATAAAAAGTCACCACTTTTTACGAATCGCTTTGCAAGTTTTTTATGAGGCTTTTCGGCAAAAGTTTTTACCTGATAAGCACCCAGATAATCTTTGTCACTTTTTTCATCATATTGCACGTAGCCATATGCAATTGATGGATGATCTGGCTTGATTCCTATTGTTACAATATTGTCACCGCTCCTCGCAATATGGTCAGCAGTACTAATAGCCTTAACAAACTGTTGGTGACCGACTATGAGATGATCCGCAGGGAAAACGCCCATGGTCGAGTCTGGGTCTGTTAAGGCAAATAAAGATGCGATCATACCTATTGCAGGAGCAGTATTTTTACCAGAGGGTTCAACTATAACATTTTGAGGATCAACTCCATTAATTTCACTTATGATAGAATTATACAGCCCCTTACGAGTAACAATGTAAATTTTTTTTATTCTTTTTACCTTTTTTAGACGATCTACTGTCATTTGCAACATTGATTTATCACCAAATATGTTCAGAAGTTGTTTAGGTTTATGCTCCCTACTATATGG
The DNA here is from genome assembly GCA_913041325.1 of uncultured Fidelibacterota bacterium. Next base: position 8,842 of record CAJWHU010000043.1, read on the forward strand.
CCAGAAACGACTCCCTGTTCCACCTGCTAAAATCACGCAGTTCATATTAGCGACTTATATCCATGCTGATATCATCAATGTGAATATCCCAATTTGCTCTGATTTTTATTGTGTCAGGATAATGATAGAATGGTTCTGAAGGTCTATATGGTTGTAATTGACCTGGTGTATATTTTTCGTCTTGGTTTATGTCTTCAAATAACATCAAGAGATAGTTACCTTCCGGAATACGTTTTATGTTAACATTTCTGCCCAAACTTACAAATGTTCCAAAGAGCGTAGGATTCTTTTTTATGGTCCGTAATTCCGCAGTTAGTGGGTTAGATATTTCATCATTTATGTTTATCACAAGCGAACCAAAACCTTGAAAATCTTTTGTGCTAAATTTAATTGATACAACTGTATCTTTTAATCCTCTTGCAAAAATTGGACCTATGCCAGATCTATTGATAAGCAGTTCATATTTGCCATTCGGCTCCCAATTGTTATCTGGCATAATATTCACTGATTGTGGACTATCGAGTTCGTATTTAATTGGAATTATTGATGAATCTTTTGAAATGGTGAACGCGGGAAAGTCATTTTTTAATGCTATCAAGCTAGAAAATACAATCTGTAACGGTATTATTTTATCAGATTCAATATAGTGCACATAATTAGCAACTGGTTTAAGTATTGATATATGAGTAGTGTCATCATCTTTGCCTGTATTAATCCTAACTCGTCCTGAATCAACTACTAGCATTTCGCCATCAAATGCTTGTGTTACATTTATTGTAATTCTATCCTTTTTCAGACTATCAAAATAAAAATTTATCTTATCGCTGCTTAAAACATCGGGAAATATCTCAGCTTTTAGGTTGGATGAGCTATCATCATAAAAATAAATTGATAGACTATCCTTAATCTTGCTTACATCACCTGAAAATTTAATGGTCCCCCAATTCTCGTTAAAAAATTCAGCGCTATTTATTCTAATGGGACCCAAACTTTCAGGAATCTTTAAATCAATATTTGTTTTTTTTTCACTGCTATGCAATTCAATTATAGGAAGCCAGGTTAAACCATAGAGAATCTTTTCTGGATTAAAGGGGAGTCCAGACATGCTTTGATCTACACCAAGTATTTTATATTCACCTGGTGATAAAAATTTAAATTCATAAAACCCTGCATTGTCTGCATCAATTATATAGTCTGGTACCCTGTTGAAAAATTCTAAGGAGTCCATTCCTTCTCTCATTTTCCAAAGTTGCAGTGATGCTTCTTTTGTGTGAAATATTCTCCCCTTAATAGAACCCTTATCTATTAGATTCCCCGTAGACAAAGCGACCTGCAAACCTTGCGCGATTTTTACATTGTGCTCATCGCACAGATTCCGATTTATCACAATTATATAGGTTTGGTCCCTTACCAAAGAATCCAAGAACTCTACAATCACACGTTTCCCTTTGTAAATGAGGTTTGGCTTTTCCTTTAAGGATGGAAGAAGGCTAATACTTTTCTCAATCGTACTTTCATCAAGATATTCTGAAAATATTAACTCGACAGATTGTCCATTAAAATTTACAGTTCCATCAGGCGGGTTCACTTCAATTAGCTGTGGTGGTATATCATCGAT